>CAMLRO010000006.1 GCA_946482425.1 uncultured Lactobacillus sp. | reverse complement strand
CAGTCAAAGACTAGCCGCAGCTCGTGAAGCTGCTTCAAAATATTTGAAAGATAAGAAGTTTGGTCCTGACACTGATGATAGTACCATTCAGCAAAGATATGAAGATGCGCTTGCCAAACTTAACGCAAAGCCAACCGATTTAGCAACTGAACTTGAAGGTGAAAAGTTAATTGCCATAGGAGCTTTAGCTGATGCACAAAAGGCAGCCAATAAGCTTGTTGATGGTAATTCTAATTATGATTCTGATGCTAAAAAGCAAATCAAAGAGCATATTGTGAAGGATTACAATGAATTTTTGAACAGTATTAATGCATGTTCATCAGTCAGTGAGGTAATCTCTGCGCAGCGTAACCTTGGTATTGATCAATTAAAACGCGATGCCACGGAGTCTAATGTTAATGTAACCAATATTATAGAAAACGGTGGTAGCGGACAGCAAGTTCAACCGATAGCACCTGCTCAACCTGATAAGACTGATGATAAAGATAAGGAAACTGATAAGAAGACTGAAGACTCTGAAAGAGTAATCTTAATGCATAATGCCTACCTGTACAATAGTAAAGGTAAACGTGCAAATGGCATTACTTTGGGAGCCGGATCAATTCTTGATACTTACGGTATTGAAACAATTAACGGTGAACAATATTATGTTTTAGTTGACAAAGTTGCCGATAATAAGAAGTACTATGTCTCAGTCGGCAATGTTAAGAAAACAGCTAAGAAGTTGAAACATAATGCTTACATTTACAACCAATACGGCAAGCGGGTTAAGAAATCAGGTAAACTGAAGTCAGGTAAGGTCATTGCTACATACGGCAGTAGCGTTAAGATTCGTGGTAAGAAGTACTTTATCATTGCCAAGAATCGTTATGTCAAAGCAGCAAATGTCTCAAGCCAAAATGTACCTTTAAAGACGGCAACGGCTAATCAAACTGCTGCTGTTGAAGCAGGAGACCAATCTCATATCATCATTAATAAAAAGATAATGCACAATGCATATCTTTATGATCAAAATGGTATTCGTGCAAATGGCTTAGTAATAAATGCTGGTTCAAAGGTTGACGTAGTTTCGCAAAAAGTTGTCAACAAGAAGCTATATTATATTCTTGAAGACGGGTTGTATATAGCTGCAGGAAATATCGATGCCAAGAAACTGAAATTGAAGCATAATGCTTATGTATACAGTAAATATGGTAATCGCCTAGGTAAGAAAGTACTGAAGAAACGTAAATCAATTAAGACTTACGGTAATCCAGTAAAGATTAAAGGTAAGAAGTACTACACTATAAAAACAAGTAAATTTGTTAAAAAAGCCAATGTTAAAGGTTAGTTTAACTAGCTGATAACGAGAGAAGTGCCACAATTGTAAAAAAACAATTGTGGCACTTTTTCTTTTGCTAATTATTTTTTACTTAGCAATAAATAACGCCTTAAAACTACAACCCACTATTTCAGCTGGTTTTTTTAACACTAAAAAATCAGCTGAAAAAATTTAAAAATAAAAATTAAATATATCTATATATTAATATAATTTATAACAAAATTTTGTATAAATATATTTATTAAAAACCAAATTTTCATGTTTATACGATTATTAAAACTGCTGTCTTTAATTTAAATTTTGATATAAAAGATAAAATAAATATAACAGATGTAGTACTACTTATATTAAAATAATTATTTTTTATAATATAATACTAAAAAATATGTATTATATTTACAACAAATAACGGTTGTTATACAATATGGATGTGCTTAAATAACAAGAAAGGACTAATAATGCTAAGTAAAAATAACTATAATGAGAAATTAAGAAAAAGGAAATTGCAAGCAAAGCAGGATCATTTTTCAATTCGCAAATTAACAGTTGGAGTGGCTTCTGTTTTATTGGGATTCACTTTTTTCGGAGCTGGTAGTCAAACAGTTAAAGCTGATACTGAATCAACTGCAAAGCAGGCCGATGATAAAATAGAATCAGTTTCAGATAAACGTCATGTCAATGATAATGTTATCAAACTTGGTTCTAGTAAAAATACTGGGACTTATGGTGACAAGAAAGATGCCGCAAGCACTTCTACTGTCCAAAAGTTTGCATCTGATAATACTGTTTCAGGTGTTCAAACAGACGTTGCTAAAAAAGCTGATACTGATCAGGATGCAAAAAATAGTCTTACTAAAGAACACTTAAAAAAAGATGAATCCGATCAAAGTGATATTGAATCAATACGAAATAATAGAAAATTTGATATAACATCTACAGTTCAAACTGTACAAATTAGAGTAAATAATGCATATAGTTCTTCCTCAAAAGATCAAGACGACTTGAACACTAAAAATGATTATTTGGCTCAGATTGATAAAATTGATAATGAAGCTTTAGCTAAACTCAATGCAGGTAAAAGTGTTGAAGAAATAAATTCAACAGCAGAAACTGCTATAAGGGACCTTTTAAATATTGCATCGGCTACAGAACTACATTTTGCCCAAAAGAAAGCTACTAATGCTATTACAAGTAAAGCAAACGTTGACGAACAAGCTAAATTAGCAGCAAGTAAAGCTAATAGTCATGCCAATATAAATTCTGCAGCTAATGCTGCAAAAAATCAGATAAATGATGCTTATAGCAAACTTAATACGATTAATAGGACTGAAACTGGAAAAAAATGGGCAGCTGCTATTGATGACATTGAGGCAACTGCAACAGATGCGAATGATCAAATTGATAAAGCTGATGACGCCAATTCCATAACAAATATAGTGGGAACGGCTGTGGATAAGTTTTTTAAAACAGTAGACAAAGCGAAAATTGCTTTTGCCACTGCACTTGCCAAGGACCTAGTTGGAGAAGGAGCAGATAAAGTTAGTGGTAGCTTACCAAGTCAAGCTGACAAAGACTTGGTTAATGAAATTTTAAGCCAAGCTGATACAGATTTTGCCACTGCTGACTCCCTTCAAAAAGTATTTGAAATAACGCGTAAAGCAATAAAAGATATTGATGCTGTCAAATCAGATGCATTAAATAAGCTTAATCAATATAAATTAGCTGCTAGTAAAAAGTTAGGTGACGTACAGTTCTGTGATAATAAAGATATTGATGATTTACCAAATATTAGTGCTGAAAATAAGAGTGCTCTAAAAGATAAAGTTAACTTGTATTATCAGACTGCTATCAGTAATATAGAAAATGCTGTCGATTTTGCCCAAGTTGATAAAGAAGAAAATGCTGGTCATTTCAATATGGATAGGGTAGTAGTGGATGCTCAAAATCTGAATAAAAAAATTGCGTCAGACCAAAATAAACTTGATGATTATGCACAAAAAGCAACTGAAAATATCAATAATTCTAATTTATCAGAAGATGATAAAGAGAAAGCAAAAAATGCAATCAGTCAGGCTCGTGATGATGCCAAAAATATAGTTGAACAGCAACCTACTGTTGAGAGGGTGGATGCGGCTAAAAAAGCCGGAGAAGCTGCTATTGATGCGATTGAGCAAGCAGCTTATTTAACTGATCTTGAAAGGGCTAAACTTATTGAGAAAATAAGAGTTGAAAATGCAGCCGAAAATGCCAAGAATAAAGTTGGAGATGAATTTAATCACTTGGACACTAATGGCCTAGATAAAGAAAAAGACAAACTTGAAACTGCATTAGAAACTATTGAAAAAGTTAAAAATGATGCTGAAACAGCAATTTCAAGTGCTACAGATAAAAATGCTGTAAGCACTATATCTAAAACCGGAATTGATAAGATTAATGGTGTAGCAGATGATACTTCACTAGAATTTGCCAAGGAGGCAGCAAAAGAAATTATTCAACAAATAAGTGATATTGTCAAACAGAATTTAAAGGACCCGAAAGATCGGAATGCTGTTGATGAGGTTATTAAGGAGACAACCGTTGACTGGGCTAAAACCATTCACGATGTGACCAAGATTCAGGAATATATTATCGACGAAATTAAGCAAATTAAAAATGCAGCTGACAATAAAGAAAATAATGACTTGTCTAATGCTAAAAGCAGTGGCAGAGATACAATTGAAGTAGATGCAGCTGCCGCGCTTGATCGTGTCAAAAAAGCTTATGAAAAATTAACCGAAGCTGAAAGAACTGCTAAAAAAGATGAGTACGATGCTGCTATTAAAGCTATCAATGATGCCAGGATTGCTGCAGAAGATAAAATTGATAATGCTACAAATGTAGATGCTATTAATGCTGCAGTAAGTAACGCAAAACAAGATTTCAATACAATTGCTACTAATGCCGAGGTCTCTTTTGCAAAAATAGCAGGTAAAGATAAGATTCACGATGCTGCTGTAGAGGCAAATAAAGTCTTAAGTCCTAAGGGACAAGCTGCCGTTACAGATATTGTAACTCAAGCTAATAGTGATATTGAAGACGCAGAAACTGTTGCAAAAATTGAAAAAATTACTGAAAATGCAATTAACAAGATAAAAGCAATTCAGGATAGTGAAAAGACAGACTTAGAAAATGCTATTAAGTATGCAAATGATGAGTTTGAGAAAAAATACAAAGAAGCTGTTGCCAGACTGAAGAAGGAATTCAGTGATAGCGCTACGACCACCGAAGTTGATAAGGCATTTAACTCTAATAAGGACATCACTGGTAAATCGGTTGAAGAGGTTAACGCAAAAGAAATAGCAGCCGAAAGGGAATTAGCTAAAGGCGAGGTTCGTGATACCGGTACAAACGCAAAAACACGAGTTGATAGTCTAAAACATAAGGATGGTACTGATTATACCGATAATGAAAAGAAGGCTTTAAAGAATCAAATTGAAAAAGATGTACTTGAAGCAAACGGATCTAAAAATCAGTCGGGTACATTAGATAAACCTTCGGATACAGAAGGTATAGATACTATCCGTAATGATGCCGTCAACAAGATTATCAGTGAATCGATTGCTGATAGTCAAGAAGGTGAAAATGTTCTGCAGCATGATCCGGATGTTTTGCTTGAACGTCTTGCTAAAGCTCATAAGTCTGCAATTGACAAGTTACAAAAATTTGGTTCAAATGTTAATCATGATCAGACCGATAAGAATTATGAAGAAGCCAAAAAGGATCTTAATTCTAATCCAACAGATTTAGCAACTGAACTCGCTGGTGAAAAATTAATTGCTAACGGAGCTTTATCTGATGCAAAGACAGCTGCTGACAATATTGTAGACAGTAATACTGATTACAGTTCCACTGTTAAGGATAAGATAAAGCAGCAAATTCAAAAAGATTTTGATGAAGCATATAATCGCATAAAAGAAAGTCCAGCAGTAAGCGAACTCATTACCCAAAAGCGTAATGATGGTATAGATCAACTATATCGTGATGCAACTGATACAAATGTGAATGTTACCAACATTATTAATTCGGGTGGCGGTAGCAATCAGATCACGAATATAACTAATACTAATCCTGATAACAATCAAAACAACCAGACTCCTAATACGCTAGAAAACGGCAAGGAAACAGCTAAGACAGTAAGAGTTGTTCTAAACCACAATGCCTATCTGTATGATAATAGCGCTCATCGTGCCAATGGAGTTATCTTAGGGATTGGTTCGATACTTGAAACGATTGGTACTGAGACAATCAATAATAGACAATATTATGTTTTAGTAGACCAGGGAGCAAACGGTAAGAAATACTATGTTGCGGCTGGCAATGTCAAAGGTACCGCTAAACAATTACATCATAATGCTTACATTTATAATCAATACGGCAAACGTGTCAGAAAATATGGTAAGCTTAAAGCCGGTAAGGCAGTTAGGACTTATGGCAGCTCTGTTATGATTCGAGGCAAGAAATACTATATTGTTGCCAAAAATCGTTTCGTCAAGGCAGCAAACTTCACAAGTCATAAGGCAAAAACAACTGTAAAGAAAGCAAAAGAAGATGCTGCAGCTGATCAATCTCAAGTAATTATCAACAAAAAGGTAATGCACAATGCCTATCTTTATGATGAAAATGGTGTTCGGGCAAACGGCTTGGTAATAAATGCTGGTTCCACGGTTGATGTTTCAACTCAAAAAGTTATCAATAAGAGAGCATATTATGCACTTGAAAATGGCTTGTATATAGCTGCAGGAAATATCGATGCCAAGAAACTGAAATTGAAGCATAATGCCTATGTATACAGTAAATATGGTAATCGTCTAGGTAAGAAAGTACTGAAGAAGAATAAGTCTGTAAATACTTACGGAACACCAGTCAGGATTAAAGGTAAAAAGTATTATACTGTTACTACCAGTAAATTTATAAAGAAAGCAAATGTTAAAGGATAGTTAATTCCCTAACTAAAAAAGAATGCCACAATTGTTTGAGATAACAATTGCGGCATTTTTTTATAGAAAAAATTATATTATTTTAAACCATTTTTTTGCATTTCATGCAAAGTTTCGTATTGTTTTTTTAATCCTTTTTCAATTTTAGAATTACCTTTAGGTTGAAAATATTTTTTCCCAACCAGTTTATCTGGTAGATACTGTTGTGGTACCCAATCGCTTGCAAAAGAGTGAGGGTAAATATAACCTTTGCCATGACCTAATTTTGTGGCACCAGAGTAATGAGTATCTTTTAAGTCTGCTGGTATTGCGCCATAATCTTTATTTTTTACATCTTGCAAGGCTGAATCAATGGCACTAATAGCACTATTGCTCTTTGGCGATAATGCCAATTCTATTACTGCATTAGCTAAGGGGATGCGGGCTTCTGGAAATCCCAGATTCTTTGCTGCTTGAATGGCAATTTGTGTGTGTTGCACGGCAGCAGGGTTTGCCAGACCGATATCTTCATAGGCAATTACACTTAATCGTCGGCAGATTGCGACTAAATCTCCTGATTCAATTAATCTGGCCAAATAATGCAAAGCTGCATCCGTATCAGAACCACGAATTGACTTTTGAAAAGCAGATACTAAATCGTAATGACCGTCACCTTTGGCGTCAAAGTTTTGGCTGCGTAACTGAATCGAATTTGCCATCTCATCTTGATTAATAGTTATTTCATCTTCATCATTTTGACCAGCTGCAATCATTTCCTGCTTGGTTGAGCGCACTGCCAGTTCCAGTCCATTTAATGTGGCGCGTAAATCACCGTTGCCTTTTTGCACCAATAATTCTTTGGCATCATTAGTTAATTTTACATGGTATTTCCCCAAACCATTTTTATCATCAATAAGCGCACGGTCAATTGCCTTATTTACGTCTTCTTTTGCCAGTGGTTTTAGTTCAAAAATCTGACAGCGAGAACGAATAGCGGGGGAGATAGCAATATAGGGGTTTTCAGTTGTCGCCCCAATCAAAATAATTTGTCCTGATTCTAAAAGTGGCAGGAGAAAATCCTGTTTCGTTTTATCTAACCGATGAATTTCGTCTAGTAACAGTATGACAGTTCCACTTAATTTTCCTTCAGCTGCTACTTGTTCTAACTGCTTTTTGCTATCAGTGGCAGCGTTAAGCTGGCGAAAGGCATATTTAGTGGAGCCGGCAATAGCACTGGCAATACTTGTTTTGCCGATTCCAGGGGGGCCATAAAGAATCATAGAAGATAGCATTTTGGCTTCGACCATTCTCCGAATAATTTTTCCGGGACCAATTAAATGTTGTTGACCAACAACTTCATTCAAATTTTGCGGTCTCATTCTATAAGCTAATGGCTTCATTTAATTGTCTCCGTGGAAAAGCCGGTGCCAAAAGCCAGCCTTTTTTTGATTTGGATCAGCAAGCTGGGCTTTAGGCATTTCTGGTGGATAAACTTGACTTATTTCAATGCGCATTTTATTAATGGCACTGGAAGCTACCACTAAAATTGCTGAATCATCAGGCCCCGTTTTAGCTGTCTCGTTATTAACAATGGTAAAAGAAGTTTCGTATTTGCTACAATAAGTTTCTACCTGATTAACAAAATTATCATGTAAATTACCGTTTATCAGGATATTGTAACCGGCATAGTCCTTGAAATGTTGTAAAAAAAGGTTGGTTAATTTGGGATCCTGCACTTCAGCATTAGTCATTCTAACCAAAACTCGTTCTCGCAGAGACCCTAAAAATCTTCTGCGTTCATCCGGTTTTGTCTGTGGCGTAATGCCTTGTGCAGCATTTGAAACTCTGGTGTTTAAATCTTCAGTCATCAGTGAAATTTCCTTTCGGGTAGCAAAAAACCCCTCTCCAAGTAGGAAAGGGGTTTTGTGAAAATGTAGAAATTAAAGTAACTTGTTGTAGTATTCAACAACTAGAGCTTCGTTAATTTCTGGTTCCATTTCATCACGTTCTGGAAGACGAACAAGCGAACCTTCTACTTTGTTATCATCAAATGAAACAAAGGATGGGCGGGATACAACTGCTTCTAATGCATCCTTAACTTGTTGCAAGTTCTTTGACTTTTCCTTGAGGCCAATGGTTTGACCAACCTTGACTTCGTATGAAGGAATATCAACACGCTTGCCGTCAACAGTAATGTGACCGTGGTTAACCAATTGTCTTGCTTGTTCTCTTGTAGTAGCAAAACCTAAACGGTAAACAATGCTGTCTAAACGGCATTCAAGCAAAGCCATAAAGTTAGTACCGTGTTCACCTTCACGGATCTTACCAGCACGTTTGAACAAAGTTCTAAATTGACGCTCGTTTAAACCATACATCCAACGTAACTTTTGCTTTTCGTGCAATTGCTCGCCGTATTCTGATAAACGACCACGTGAATTAGGACCGTGTTGACCAGGAGCGTAGTTACGACGGCTAAGCTCCTTGCCAGTACCTGAAAGTGAAATTCCTAATCTTCTGGAACGTTTCCAACTTGGACCTGTATATCTTGACATAAAATCCTCCAATAAAATCTGATAACAGTTTTTGGAGTAAAATAATTACGTATAAGTTTAACATTCGTGCATCTTAATTTTCATTTTCGCCTATTGCAGCGTCGGTTACTCGTTCACTAAAACGTATTAAGATGTTGACGTTCTTGCCACTTATAGCTGCAAATATTTTACACGTTCTATATTATAGTTGTATTGACTTATTAAAGCAAGGAAAACATTGATTGCTTTAATTATTATAGGAAGAAAAAGAAAATTTGGTTTATAAAGACATGTAAAAGTCAATATTTTGTTTAAAAGTAAGGTAGCATTTATCAATACTGCATATCAATTTTTATAGCATAATGAAATATGCTAGTTTAAAAAACTCTTGCCCACAATAATGTAGAAGTTTGGTATAATTGGGGTAGTTTTGGAGGAAAAATATGTCATCGACTCAATCCATAGTTGTAATCATTGCAATTTTAATCATTATTATAATTATAGCACTTATGATCATAGTCAATCGACGCCAATTAAGGCAGATTCTTGAATTGGACGATTTGATTACTAAAATTGATAAAATGCATTTAGAAACAGATATTATTAATCTGGATAAAATGGATTTAGCTGGTGAGAGTCTGACCACGCTGACTACCTGGCGTAAAAGCTATGAGCAGGCATCCACTAAAAAAATTCCTGCTGTACAGAATTTTCTTGAACAAGCTGCTGACCAAACCTCACACTATCAGCTCTTCAAAGCCCACCAAAATATCAAACAGGCTCAGAAAATCATGGGTTCAACCTATAAAGACGCTAAAAACACAAAGGAAGTTTTTACCGAATTGCTTGAATCCAACCGTGAAAACCAAAAACAGTATAATGACTTATTCAGTCAGTTTAAAGAATTGCGTAAGGGTGTTTTGGCCAATTCGTACGAATACGGCACTGCACTTGATAAAATTGAAACTGATTTGACTAATATGGAAACTGACTTTTCTGAAGCTAAGAGTCTGACTGCTCAAGGAGACCAGGTTGAAGCAAAACGCATTTTGTCAAAGATTAAAGTAGCTTTGACGAATATCAGTTCAGTTTTACCTGAAGTTAGAAATGGGCGTCACCAAATTGATACTGTTTTTAAAGACCAACTGGATGAACTTTCTAATAGTTATAAGAAGATGATGTCTTCAAAATATTATATAACTCAAGTTGACGTTTTAGCCGAGATTAAAAAAATTCGCGGTCAAGTGGCCGATGCAGGCAAATTATTGACGGAATTAAAAGTATCTGATTTGAACACAGAAATCGCAAAAATTAAAAAAGAGATTGCTACTCTTTACGATACTTTGGCTAATGAATATAAGGCAAGACCTTTTGTAGAAGAAAATCAGGACAAAATCCAAAGACTGCTTGCTCATGAACAGGTTGAGTCCAAAAACTTGGTGGCTAAATTGCGTCATATTGATGAGAGTTACGAGCTTACGCATAATGAGCTTGCTACCAGTAGGCAACTAGAGCAGGAAGTCAACGACATGGAGCGGCAATATACAGTTGACACGCAGAATGTTGCTGATGGCAAGGGCGTTTATTCACAAATTAAAGCATCATGGCTAAGTATGCTCGACCGTCTACGTGAAATTAGCAACCAGCAAAAGACAATGTCGCAAGACGTCGATGGTCTTTATGATTCAGAAAATGTCGCTAATGATTCAATCAATCGGTTTAAACAAGAAGTGTCTTTAGTTTACCGGCGGTTAGAACGTAAAAATTTGCCGGGTAATCCAGATGCTTTTGTTCAAATGTATACGTTAGTTGTTAATGAAATCGGCCATGTAGCAAAAGAATTGGGTCAAGTTCGTCTGAATATGGAAAAAATTTCTCAGGAATTAATCCAAATTTCTGATGACGTTGAAAGATTAAAAAGAGAAGCAGATGACATCATTAATTCTGCAGATTTAGTTCAACTAACCTTGCAGTATTCAAACAAATATTCTGACAATGGTTCAATACAAAATGCTCAGAAAAAAGCAATGGATCTTTATGAGCAAGATTATAATTATAAGGATGCTCTTGATACCATTGCAACTGCTATTGAAAAAGTGGAACCGGGTTCGTATCAGCGTTTAGAAAATTTATATTATTCTGATAAGAAAAACAATGAATAAATACTGCTAACTTTTTGTTGAAAGATTTCAGCTTTAAAATTTGTAAATGATTTTAAGGCTTTTTTATTGCTAATGAATAAATAATTGAAGCTGAGTTTATTTTAAGTTACAATTTATAAGTTAATAGCTGACCTTGTAGTGTATTGGAGGAGAAATTCCGTGATTTACTTTGATAACAGCGCCACGACCAAAATTGATCCTGCTGTTTTAGCGACTTATGATAAAGTAGCACAAACTATTTGGGGTAATCCATCTAGTTTACATAAATTGGGAGACCGTGCTTATCAACTTTTGGAAAGCTCGCGTAAACAGATTGCTAATCTTTTGGGAACAAAGCAGGATGAAATTTTCTTTACTTCCGGCGGTACAGAATCAAACAATTGGGCTATAAAAGGCACAGCATTTCAAAAACGGCAATTTGGCAAGCATCTCATTACATCGAGTGTTGAACACGCTTCTGTGGCTAATGCTTTTAATGCGCTGGAATACATCGGCTTTCGCGTAACTCACTTGCCAGTTGATAAAGAAGGGCGTGTCAATGTCAATGATTTGCGCAATGCTCTTGATTCTGACACCACATTAGTTTCAATAATGGGTGTCAATAATGAGATTGGTTCAATTCAGCCGATTGATGAGATCAGTGATTTATTGTCTAACTATCCAACTGTAAGTTTTCACGTTGATAATGTCCAGGCACTGGGTAAAAATATTTGGTCACGAGTTTTTACTCCTCGTGTTGATTTCTCCAGCCTTTCCGCCCATAAATTTCACGCACCAAGAGGTACTGGTGTCCTTTATAAAAAAGAAGGCAAAATGCTGGATCCCTTGCATGATGGTGGTGGACAGGAAAAAGGTCTTAGATCTGGCACAGAAAATTTGCCAGCGATAGCAGGAATGGCTAAGGCTGTACGTTTACTTTTAGAAAATGAGCAGGAAAAGGCTGCAAGAGAGGCTGCTATTAAAGAAAAAATAGTAAATTATTTGCAGGGCAAGCCTGGCATTACTATATTTTCTCCTGTCAATGACAATTTTGCGCCCCATATTTTATGTTTTGCACTTGAAGGTATCAGGGGAGAAACTTTAGTTCACACACTTGAAGAATATGACATCTACACTTCCACTACTTCGGCCTGTTCTTCAACTAAAGTTGATCAAGCCAGCACATTAGTAGCAATGCATGTTGATGATAAAATTGCTACCAGTGCAATTCGTCTCAGTTTTGATGAATCCAATACTCTTGCGGAAGCCGATGAGTTTATCAAAGTTTTTGACAAAATTTACCGTCATTTTGCCCCAATTAATCATTTAGGAGAATAGATTTTATGAAATATACTGAAATAATGGTGCGTTACGGTGAGCTTTCAACAAAAGGAAAGAACCGAAAAGATTTTATCGGTCGCTTAGCCGGTAACGTTACTAAAGTGCTGCGTGAATTTCCACAGGTTGAAATTCACCCACGCCATGATCGGATGCATATTGTTTTAAACGATGCTCCTTTTGAAGAGGTCGACCAACGGTTAAAAAAAGTTTTTGGCATCCAAACTTATTCACCAACAATTAAAGTAGAAAAAACGCTGGCGGAAATTGAAAAAACTGCACTTGCTTTAATGAAAGAAACTTTTAAAAAAGGAATGACTTTCAAGGTTAACACTAAACGCAGTGACCACCAGTTTTTATATGATACTAATGAATTGAATAAAATGGTGGGTGACTACCTTTTTTCACACATGGATGATCTAAAAGTAGAAATGAAACATCCTGACATTGTACTCAGAATTGAAGTGCGTAAAGATGCAGTTTACATTTCTAACCAGCTGCTTCATGGTGCTGGGGGGATGCCAGTTGGTACTGGTGGTCGAGCCGTCATGATGCTATCAGGAGGCATTGATTCGCCAGTGGCTTCCTATCTGGCCTTAAAACGTGGTGTCGATATTGATATGGTGCATTTTTACAGTCCGCCATATACTACCGAAAAAGCTTTGAATAAAGCTAAAGAATTAACCGGTATTTTGGCTAATTATGCTGGTAAAATTAATTTCATTGCAGTACCGTTTGCAGAAATTCAGGAAACCATTAAGGAAAAAATTCCCGAAGGCTATTTGATGACTGTGCAGAGAAGATTTATGTTACAGCTGGCTGACAAAATCAGGGCTAAAAGAAGAGGATTGGCTATTTTTAATGGTGAGTCTGTTGGGCAAGTCGCTTCACAAACTTTAGAGTCAATGGCAGCAATTAACGATGTAACCACTACACCGGTCGTCAGACCAGTTGCTACAATGGATAAAACCGAAATCATCAATTTAGCAGAAAAGATTGGCACATTTGACTTGTCAATTCAGCCATTTGAAGATTGTTGTACAATTTTCGCACCTCCTCGTCCAAAAACAAAACCAAAAATTGAAAAAGCACGTGAATTTGAAAATCGCCTGGATATAGATGACTTAATTGAACGTGCACTGGCGGGCATACAAGTGACTTCGATTTACCCAAATGATAAGTTTTTAGCAGATAAAGCAGAAGAAGATGCTTCACTACTTTAAAAAGTATGTTATAATACGCCCAAAGCAATAATTGAGAGGTATTAACCTTATAGATAGAGAAAGGCTCGTTGATGGTGAAAAGCCGAATGAAGGTTAATTGGTAGCTCGATTGGACTGGTTGGCTGAACTGAGAGTAAGCTAATCCGGCAAATGTGCCGTTATCATTTTTAAGAGAAGCAGAATTTATTCTGCTTAACCTTAGGTGGTACCGCGGTTAATTATATCGTCCTAGACATTTTGTCTAGGACTTTTTTATTGGGAGGAGAATTATGACAGATTTAGCACCAAAATATGACCCCAAAGAGGTCGAACAAGGCAGATATCAAAAGTGGCTTGATCAAGACTTATTTAAGCCATCTGGGGATAAAAAAGCACACCCATATTCTATTGTTATTCCGCCACCAAATGTTACGGGCAAACTTCACTTAGGACATGCTTGGGATACTGCAATTCAAGATACGTTAATTCGACTTAAAAGAATGCAGGGTTACGATACTTTGTATCTTCCAGGGATGGATCATGCAGGAATTGCCACGCAAGCTAAAGTTGAAGCCAAATTACGCAAACAAGGCAAAGACCGACATGAAATGGGTCGTGAAGCTTTTGTTAAGCAAGTTTGGGACTGGAAAGATGAATACGCTGCTATTATCAAGAGTCAGTGGGCAAAATTAGGTCTGTCTCTGGACTATTCTAGAGAGAGATTCACTTTAGATAAAGGCTTATCTAAAGCAGTTCGTCGCGTTTTTGTACAATTATATAATGAAGGTTTAATTTACCGTGGTGAATATATTATTAACTGGGATCCAGAGCTGCAAACGGCTTTAAGTGATATTGAAGTTGTTCACCAAGACGATAAGGGTGCTTTTTACCATATTAAATATCCTTTTGCTGATGGTTCCGGTTTTGTTGAGATTGCTACTACTCGTCCCGAGACCATGTTCGGTGATACGGCCGTTGCTGTGGCTCCTGGGGATGAACGCTACAAGGATATAGTGGGCAAGGAACTAATTTTGCCAATAGTAGGACGTCATATTCCAATTATTGAGGATCAACACGTTGATCCAGAATTTGGTACTGGTTTGGTAAAAATTACTCCAGCTCATGATCCTAATGACTTCTTGGTCGGTAATCGTCATAACTTAAAACGGATTAATGTAATGAATGACGACGGTACTATGAACGAAAATGCTGGTAAGTATGAAGGCATGGACCGCTTTGCCTGCCGTGAAGCATTGGTTAAAGATTTAAAGGAGCAAGGCTACTTAATTAAAGTTAAGCCGATTGTGCACTCAGTTGGACACTCTGAACGTTCTGGTGTTCAAGTTGAACCGCGCCTGTCAACTCAATGGTTTGTTAAGATGAAACCTTTAGCAGATAAAGTTTTAGAAAACCAAAAAACTGCAGGCAAAGTCAATTTTGTACCAAAGAGATTTGAACAAACTTTAGATCACTGGATGGAAGATGTTCATGACTGGGTAATTTCACGTCAACTATGGTGGGGGCACAGGATTCCAGCTTGGTATAACAAGAAGACCGGTGAAATGTATGTTGGCGAAGAAGCACCAAAAGACATTGAAAACTGGAAACAGGACCCAGATGTTCTAGACACCTGGTTTTCAAGTGCTTTATGGCCTTTTTCAACATTAGGCTGGCCTGATGAAGATTCTGCTGATTTCAAACGCTACTTCCCAACCAATGCCTTAGTTACCGGTTATGATATTATCTTTTTCTGGGTTTCACGGATGATTTTCCAGAGTCTGCATTTTACCCACAAGAGACCATTTAATGATGTTGTTCTTCACGGCTTGATTCGTGATGAACAAGGTCGCAAGATGAGTAAATCTTTGGGTAACGGTGTTGATCCAATGGACGTTATTGATCAATATGGTGCAGATGCTTTACGCTGGTTCTTGCTCAATGGGACAGCGCCGGGACAAGATACACGTTATAATCCTAAGCAATTGGCATCTGCATGGAACTTCATTAATAAGATTTGGAATGCTGCCAGATTTGTGATTATGAATTTACCAGAAGATGCACAAGCAGCTCATATGCCTGATACTAGCAAGTTTGATTTGTCAGACAGCTGGATTTTTGACCGCTTAAATCACACTGTAAGCGAAGTAATTCGTTTATTTGATGATTATCAATTTGGTGAAGCTGGGCGCGAACTTTATAACTTTATCTGGAATGATTTCTGCGATTGGTATATCGAAATGGCCAAAGTTGCTCTCAATGGTTCGGATACAGAACTGAAGACTAGAAAGCAAGACAATTTAATTTGGATTCTTGATCAAATTTTACGTTTGCTTCATCCAATTATGCCATTTGTGACTGAAAAGCTGTGGTTGTCGATGCCTCATGAAGGTAAATCTATCATGGTTGCGAAATACCCAACACCTCATGCTGAATTTGTTAATGACCAAGCAAGGCGCGATATGGCTTTCTTGATTGAAATTATTAAAGCTGTACGTAATATTCGAATGGAAGTTAATGCGCCACTTTCTTCACCGATTGACATTATGATTCAACTGGAAGATAGCAATAACGAACGAATTTTGACCGAAAATGAAGAATACGTCAAGAATTTCTTGCACCCAAAGAATTTGACCATTGCAACTGATGTTACAGCACCGAAATTAGCTAAAACTGCTGTGATTGCAGGAGCTCAAATTTTTGTCCCACTAGCCGATTTAGTCAATATTGATGACGAAATCAAGCGCATGACAAAAGAGGAGAAAGATCTCCAAGCTGAAGTTGAACGCTCAACCAAAAAACTGAATAATCAGGGCTTTGTAGCTCACGCACCAGAGGCGGTAATCAATAAGGAAAAAGCTAAAAAGGCTGATTATGAAAACCAACTGCAAAGCGTTCAGGAAAGAATTCAAGAATTAAAGAAGAGTGAATAATGTGACTTTTACTAAAGCTCAAGATGTGATTAATTATTTATATTCACTTCCTAAATTACATGAAAAAGCAGATCTATCTTACATAAAAAAAGTGCTGACTTTTTTGGATAATCCGCAAGATAAAGTTAAAACAATTCACGTCACGGGCACTAATGGTAAAGGATCTACTTCATACTATTTGAGCAGCTTGCTGCAAAAGGCCGGTCAGAAGACTGGCCTTTTTGTTTCGCCATATGTGTTTGAATTTAACGAACGTATTCAATTAAATGGGCAAAATATTAGTGACGCAGATTTAGTAAAGACAGCTAATGCCATAGAATCAGCTTTGACAAAAATTCGTAAAACAAACAACAATTTTTCTTTAGTAACTTTTGAATATGAAGTGGTCATGGCTTTTCTCTATTTTGCAAGAGAAAAATGTGACTATGCTGTCATAGAAGTTGGCATAGGTGGCGAGCATGACAAGACAAATGTGATCATACCTGAAGTCAGTGTGATTACAACAGTTGGTTTAGATCATGAACAAATTATCGGACCCACACTTCAGGATATTGCGCGTGAAAAAAGTGGGGTGATTAAGAAAAATCGTCCTGTGATTATCGGCAATGTTCCTAAAGAGGTGCTGTCCATTATTCAGCAAAAAGCCCAAGAAGAAAGTGCACCGCTTAAACAACTGGGAAAGGATTTTAAAATTAGCCAAAATGAAAGCTTAACTTTGAAAACTCAAACCCAAAAATTTTCTTTTTTACCTAGGCCTATTGTTGAAGGTTACGATGTAGGCATTGCAGTTGAGGCCTTCAGCATGTTAGGTCTTCCACTATCTCAAAATAATATTAGTGACGCAATTAATCGGACTGTTGTGCCTGGTCGCTATCAAGTACTGCAAAACAATCCCTTGATAGTTCTTGACGGTGCACATAATATTCAAGCTGTGCAAAACCTGCTTAATTATGCTCATTGTGAACAAAAGAAAAGGCAAGGCCAATTTAGAGTTTTAATCATGATGATGAAAGATAAGGATATTGAACAGGTGTTTGACCAGCTCCAAGCTACTGATGAAGTCTACTTAACTACAATAGATTATCCGCGTGCAGCTAAGAAAAAAGACTTTCCCAAATGGATTCAGGAAAAATACCAATATATGTCTGATTGGCAAGCAGCTTACCAGAATTTGAAGCAGAAGAGCCAGACAAATGATATACTGCTAGTAACAGGATCTTTTTATTTAGTTGGTAATATTTTACAAATGGAGACAAAAAATGCGGGTTCAAGGTATTGATGATGAAATTAAGGGAATTTTATTTGATATGGATGGATTGCTGGTCAATTCTGAAAATTTATACTGGGAAGCCAATATTCAGGCGGCAAAAGAGGCGGATTTAGGTACTCCTGATGATATCTATCTTAAATTAGTCGGCTCGACAACTACTGATATGGACGATTTTTATCTCAAATACTTTAAAAATAGGAAGCAGCGGGACCAATTTATTAAGCGTACGGATGACTTGGTCTGGGAGTGGACTGAGGAAGGTAAATTAAAATTGCGTCCTGGCGTGCAAAAAGCTCTTGATCTTTTTCAAAAAGCTGGTTTGCCGATGGCAGTAGTTACCAGCAATACAGAAGATGTGGTAGAGCATAACTTGTGGGCAACTGGCAGCCGCAATTATTTTCAATTTCACCTAAATTATGACGATGTTAAAAAGAATAACGTTAAGCCTAAGCCAGCTCCAGATATTTATCTTTTGGCTGCTAAAAAATTACAGGTCCCTCAAAATAATATTTTAGCTTTCGAAGATTCTTCTCCAGGACTCTTAGCTGCTGTCAATGCCGATTTGAAATGCGTGATGGTGCCTGATTTAATTCCAGCAAGTAAAAAAGATTACCAGAATGCTGTATTTGTCTGTCACGATTTTTATGAATTTCTGAAAAAGGTTTGTTAGTTTTCCACGTATTTAATAGTGAAAGGAAGGGTTTTATGGAATTGATAAAATCTAATCACTATTTAATGAAAACTGACTGGGAAATGTTAAGCAACTTTTTTGATGAGTTGAAAGAACATGGCATAGAGAAATTCGATGAACTTTTTACAAAACTCACAGAGCTAAAAATCGAAAACTTTAATGACTTGCTTAAATATATTTCAGGCAGTCAATGTGATAATAATTTAGCCGTTCTTTGTGAGGGACTATTTGAAAGACTAAGGTCGGCGGTTCCCGACCGTGAACTCATTATGACCTCAAGTGATGAAGTCGGCACATATCTGTTGGACAAATTGGCGGGCCGTAAACAAGAAGAATTGTGGGCAGTTTATATTGATAACAGTAATCACATTGTTGCTGAAAAAAGATTATTTCAAGGAACTTTAGATAAATCAATTGCTCATCCACGGGAAATTTTCCGTTGGGCAGTAATTTATGCCTGTGCCGGCTTTTTTGTGGTTCATAATCATCCAAGTGGCAATTTAATTCCATCAAAAAGCGATTTAGAGCTCACAAAAATGCTCTTTGCAGCTTCTGAATTATTTCACATTGACTTTCTTGATCATTTTATTGTGGGGAAAGGACAATATTTGAGTTTGCGTGAACGGCAATTATTTTAAATTCATCTTAAAGTTACATTTCATTTTCTTTTTTAAGTTGCACTTTATGCTATAATTATTCAAGATTTAGAGACTGCAATAATTAAGGAGAGATTTACGTGTTTGGATTAGGAGCAAAAAATATTGGCATCGATTTAGGGACGGCCAATACTCTTGTTTATATGGAAGGTAAAGGAATTGTTTTAAGAGAGCCTTCTGTTGTGGCTAAAAACACCCATACTGGAAAAGTAATTGCGGTAGGGTCAGAAGCAAGAGAAATGATCGGAAGGACACCGGAAAGCATAGTGGCTATCAGGCCAATGAAAGATGGTGTAATTGCTGATTATGATACAACTGCCTCTATGCTTAAGTATTTTATAGAAAAGACTGTAGGCAACTCCAAACCTTCAGCTATGATTTGTGTACCTTCGGGAGTAACTGAAGTTGAAAAACGGGCAGTTATTGATGCTGCTCGTGTAGCTGGTGCGCGTGAAGCCTTTGTAATAGAAGAACCTTTTGCAGCCGCCATTGGAGCTGGATTGCCAGTAATGGATCCTACTGGTTCAATGGTCGTGGATATTGGTGGTGGAACTACAGATGTCGCTACTATTTCACTAGGTGGCATTGTATCATCTACATCAATTCGCCAAGCTGGTGATAAGTTTAATACTGCAATTGTGAATTATGTACATTCTAATTTTAATCTTTTAATTGGGGAAAGAACTGCCGAAGACATTAAAATCCAAATCGGTTCCGCCTCGGTTGAAAAAGCAGAAGGCATTGAATCTGTCAATATTCGTGGTCGTGATTTGGTTACAGGATTGCCAAAATCAGTCGATGTTAAAGCAGTTGATGTCTCAAAAGCAATTCAAGATGTCGTTCAAGATATCATTGTTGCTATCAAAGAAACTTTAGAACAAACTTCTCCTGAAATTGCAGCAGATGTAATTGATCATGGCATTGTGTTAACGGGTGGAGGAGCCTTACTTAAGAATTTACCCGATGTTATTTCCGAAGCAACTAAAGTTCCGGTGTTTATAGCGCAAGATCCATTAGATTGTGTTGCGGTCGGTACAGGTGAGTCTCTGAAAAATATTGAAGTAATGCGTAAAAGTCGCAGATAATATAAAAAGTCGGCTGGTATTGCCGATTTTTCTTTAGGGACTGTTTCCAAATGAAGAAATTTTTACAGAATAAAAAACTGTTGTCAGCAGTTGTAGCAGTTATTTTAGTTTTTACAATTTTAGGTGGTAGTGTTAGTTTGCGCAACAAGCGTAACACCCCATTGATTATCCAAAGTTTTGGTAATGATATAGTCGCCGTTGGATCAAGAATTATTGATTTTCCTCTTAGTTTTGTGTCCGGCAGTTTAAATAATGTACATGATTTGTTGAATACGCAAGATGAAAATAACTATCTTAAGAGCCAAATAACCGATTTGGAACAAACAAAAGCTCGTAACTCAAGTCTTGAAGCTGAAAATAAGCAACTTAAATCTGCTTTAAAATTAAAAGAAACGTTAACGGACTATGATATGGTTCAAGCCTCCGTGATTTCGCGTTCGCCTGACAGCTGGACAGACCTTCTAGTTATCAACAAAGGAACTACGTCCGGTTTGCGCAAGAATATGGCTGTGATGTCAGGCGGTGGAGTAATCGGTCGTATAATAGAAGTCAGTGCAGCTTCGGCAAAAGTGGAGTTAATTACTACCAGTGACAAGTCAGCAAACCGCTTTGCAGTACAAGCACAAGCCATAAATGGTAAAAAAGTTCATGGAATTATTACAGTAATTGGCGACAAAACTTTAGCTTTTACCCAAGCAATTGATAGTAAAAAGCTCAAGCGTGGTACCAAAATATATACTAGTGGAATGGGTGGTAATTCACCCAAAGGTTTGCTGATAGGAACTATTTCTGCTACAACACATGATTCTTTTGGCTTATCTGATTTGATCAAGATCAATCCGGCTGGCGAGTTGAACGATCCTTCCATTGTCACAGTTATCAAAAGGAAAGTGAGCGACTAATGAAGACACTGCGGAAATTTACTCTTGTCTTAGCATTATACGTTGCTTTGGCTATCAGTGGTAGCTTATCTTTTTACCTGCATCAGTTTTTCTCAATTGGTAAAGCTTCGAACTTATTAGTACCTGTTAGTATGATGCTAATTGCACTTTTTGATGATACCAATAGCAAGGAAGTTTGGCTGGCCTTAGGTGCAGGGATAGTTAGTGATATTTATTTTTTTGGCATTATAGGCATCTATGCAATTAGCCTGCCGATAATTTCATGGTTATTGCAAAAATCTGCACGGATTCTGCCTGAAGTATTTTGGGCCAAACTTCTGGCAGTTTTAATTGCTTCTGTTCTAATTGAGGCCTACACATGGCTGATTTTAAATATGACGGGCTTATCAAGCATAGGTATCTTAAAGTTGGTGCAAAGTATTTTGCCAACATTGTGCTGGGTGTTTATATTTGTTTGTGCTACCTATAAATTATGGTGGAAGCTGACTCTTAACTATCCTTTTATGGTTAACTTAGACAATTATCGATAATAAATAAAAAACGTGAGATACATATCTCACGTTTTTTATTCAAAAAAGCCAAAGCTTGATAATGCACCAACAACCTGCATCACAATTGCCACTAAAGTAATAATCGCCATTAGCCAAGCCATGGCAATTGTTAATTTTTGAAATTTAGATCTCTTTTTCTTATGTCTACGCGTCATTGATTGACCTCCTACTTGAACAATATTTTATGCTACTTAATAGTTTTTTTCAATCGCAGAGTAAGATAAAATAGATATTAAATGATAGAGGATGTAAGTAATGCTTTTAATTATATTGATACCTGTTCTAGGTCTTGCTTTAGCATATATTGTCAATAAGATGTTTCCTAAGGCTCAATTTAGGGGATATGATTTATTACCCTTCTTTTTTATATATGCCTGTCACTTAATTACACTGCACCAAAAAAGGCCTGAGTTTCTGCCTTATGGTTTTTTTGTCTTTTTCTTCCTGGTTATAGTCGTAGCAATATCTGATGCTGTTAAAAATAAAAATCTCTCTTTAAGTAAGACTCTGCGTAAAATCTGGGATTACTTAACTGTAAATACTATTTTTTGGTATCTGGGTCTATTATTTTTGATGATATAGTCAAACTTTTTAATAAAAATTTTTAAAAAAGTCTAGTCGCAAACCTGAATTGGTTTGCGATTTTTTCTTTTTGTGTCATTAAAAAATAAATATTTAACTTTTTTGACTAAAAAGTGGTAGGAAGTGGTGAATTGTGGTAAATTATTTAGTGGAAGGGGGCTAAGCCATGTTCATGGGTGAATATCATCACAATCTCGACAGCAAAGGGCGGTTAATTATACCTGCCCGTTTGCGTAGTCAGATTGGTGACAAAATGATATTTACTCGCGGAATGGAAGGCTGCATTTTTGGCTATACCACAGAGGCATGGCAAAAAATTGAAGCTAAACTAGCGCAACTTCCACTAACTAAGAGAAATGCGCGCAGTTTTACGCGTTTGTTTTACTCTGGTGCGATGGAATGCGAATTTGACAAACAAGGTCGTGTGAATCTGACCACAACGTTGAAGAAACACGCTTCCCTTGTCAAAGAATGTGTCATTGTAGGAGTTTCTGATCGAATTGAAATTTGGTCTAAGGAACGTTGGGAAAGCTTTAGTGATGAAGCCAATGAAAACTATGATGATATTGCAGAAAATTTGGACGATATTGAACTATAATTATGGAATTCAAACACACCAGTGTACTCTTACACCAAACAATCGATAATTTAAAACTAAAAAATGGTGGTCTTTATGTAGACGCAACTTTTGGCGGTGGCGGTCATGCAAAATATTTATTGAGCAAACTTGCTAGTGGCACTTTAATTGGCTTTGATCAAGATGAATATGCAATAAATTCGGCTAAGTTAAACTTTGCTGATTTACTTGTTCAAAATGCTGATCCCAAATTGCAATTGGTACACGATAATTTTAGCCATTTAAAAGAGAATCTGGTTGAGCTGGGTTATCATAATGGTATAGATGGAATTTACTATGATTTGGGAGTTTCTTCACCACAATTTGATCAGGCACAAAGGGGTTTTTCTTACCGTTTTGATGCTAGATTAGATATGAGAATGGATCAGGAGCAAAGTCTTGATGCTTATCAACTAGTAAATAACTCAAGCCAAAAAGAATTGGCAAATATTTTGTATAAATTTGGTGGGGAAAAATATTCTCGCCAGATTGCTCATAAAATTGTCCTAAAAAGACAAAAAAAGCCGATTGAAACAACATTTGAACTTGTTGATATAATTAAGGAAGCGATTCCTGCGTTTGCAAGAAGGACTGGTGGGCATCCAGCAAAAAAGACCTTTCAGGCTTTGCGTGTTGCTGTAAATCACGAGCTTGATGTTTTAAGTGAGTCACTTGAAGAAGCGGTTCATTTGTTAAAACCTGGTGGTCGAATTAGTGTGATTACCTTTCAGTCTGATGAAGACAAAATTGTAAAAAACATTTTTAAAAAATACTCTGAAGTTGATGTTCCCAGGGGAATGCCTGTTATTCCTGACAACTTGAAGCCAATGCTTCGTTTAGTTAACCGCAAACCCATTGTTGCCTCAGCTGAAGAGCTAAAGAATAATAATCGCTCACACAGTGCAAAGTTGCGAGTTGCAGAAAAATTGTAAAGAGGAAAAACAATGGCTGATAATTTAGCAAGAAAAGTAGAGTTTAATCCTAATGAGCAAAGAGATCCAAAGAAGAGACAACGTCAAGTTCTCAATCATCACAACGTTGCTTGGACCGGCTTTGAAAAGTCCTTGCTTGTATTGGGAACGATAATAACCATTGGCTTAATGACAATGCTAGTTTCTTCCAGTATTTCTGCTACATCAGCTCAACATGAACTTACCAATGTGCAACGTGCAGTTGCAAAAGGGCAAAGTCAAGTTGGAGATTTGCATCAAGAATTAGGTGAGTTAACCTCAAGCTCTCGCATGAACAAAATTGCACGTAGCAAGGGGTTAGCCTTGAATGAGAAAAATATTAGGACTATACGCTGATGAAAAAGCACATTAGTAAGATAAGTAACTCTAATTCCAAAGCTCACGGATACCGTTTTACAGTCGGGAGATTTCTCGAGGTAGCTGTTGCTTTGGTTTTTCTCGTATTTATAGGAAGATTTTTATATATTGGCATATCCAAGACTATTAATGGTCAAAATCTAACTGCTAAAACTGAGCAATTATACATGCGTAATCAGGTATTAAAGGCTAATCGCGGTACAATTTATGATCGCAATGGCTTGGCAGTTGCTCAAGATTCTCATTTATATACTATTTATGCTATTTTAGATAAATCTTCTATCAATTATAAAAATCAACCTGAATATGTTGTTAATAAAAATAAAACTGCTAATAAATTAGCCCAAGTCTTACCTCTTAAAGCGAGTGAAATTTTAAAATATCTTAATCCTGCTCGTCCTGTTTTTCAGGTACAATTTGGTACTGCAGGTTCTAATTTGTCCAAACAGCAAAAAGATAAAATTGAAAAGATGAATTTGCCTGGGATTAAATTCTTTGAAACTCAGTCTCGGCTTTATCCTAATGGTAATTTTGCCTCACATGTAATAGGAATGGCTTCACCAGTATATGATAAAAAAACCAAGCAGCAGAATCTCGAAGGCACAATGGGACTTGAAGCTTGGTATGATGACGTACTCACTGGAAAAAATGGTTATCAGGTTTCAGCAGTAGATGCTTCTAATTTTCAGACACCAAATAGTACGCATACCTATAAGGCACCAGTCGATGGTAACAATATTTATCTAACCATTGATTCTCAGCTGCAGGAGTATCTTGAAAGCAGGCTTTCCTATGTTCAAAATGCGTTTAATCCTGTTTCCATGACAGCTGTTGTTGAAGATATTAAAACGGGAAAAGTTTTAGCTGCCTCTCAAAGGCCAACTTTTAATCCGCAAACGAAAAAAGGGTTAAAAAACTCATATCGTGACATTTTGGTACAAGATACTTATGAACCGGGTTCTGTTTTTAAAGTTCTAACGCTGTCATCATCTGTAAATAGTGGGAATTACCATCCTAACCAATACTATAATTCAGGATCTGTTTCTGTTAATGGATCCGTAATTCACGATTGGCAGCCTCACGGCTGGGGGAGTATACCGTTTTCACAGGCTTTTCCTCGTTCAAGCAATACTGGCTTTGTTCATATTGAGCAGCAAATGGGTGCTAAGACTTGGAAAAAGTATCTCAAAAAATTTCATATTGGAGAAAAAACGGGAGTAACCTTACCCGGTGAACAACCAGGAACCATAGCTTTCAATTCTCCGATTGATCAAGCAGTAACTAGTTTTGGCCAAGGTGTTGATGTTAATGTCATGCAAATGATGCAAGCATTTAGCAGTCTAGCCAATGATGGTCAAATGGTTAAACCGCAATTTGTCGAAAAAATTACGGATGCCGATAATCACACTATCACTGGCTATCAAATTAAAAATGTCGGCCAACCCGTTTATACCAAAGAAACTGCAGCTACTGTGCTTGAAAATATGCGTCGAGTTTTAAATAAACGCATTGGCACAGGTGCGGCTTACCAAATGAAAGGTCAAAGCATTGCAGTTAAGACGGGGACAGCTCAGATTGCAAACCTTAAAGGCGGAGGCTATCTTAAAGGTAACAATAATTATATCTTTTCAGTGGTTGGTGTGACCCCTGCTAAGCATCCGCGGTACTGCATTTATATCACTGTTAAACAGCCGCGTAAAATGAGTAAACCGGCTGAAGTCATTCTCTCATCAATTTTCAAACCAATGATGAACAGAGTAATTCTCATGTCTAAAAATGGTCTAAGCAGTTCGACGGTTGTTAAAACACCTAACCTAAAAGGATTAAACTACAAAGAGGCCGAAAAGGTAGCACAGCGTGTTGGGTTAAGACTTGCTAAGATTGGTACGGGTGATAAAATAACTGAACAGTCATATTCAGCAGGTCAAAAACAGCAATCAGGTAAATTAATGCTTGTACGTACTAGTGGAAGTATTAAATGTCCAGATATGAAGGGCTGGTCTATTGATGAGTTACATCAGTTTGCAGCTTTAACAGGAGCTAAATTACGGATCAAAGGCACAGGAATAGTTTTTAAGCAAGGTCTGGCTAAAGGTGAGACTGTTAAACCGGATACAAAAATAAAAATACAATTAAAGGAGTAGCATTTTTATGCTGATCATTAGCATTATCGCATTAGTAAGTTCATTAGCATTGACTGGAATCATTCTGCCTTGGATGATTATCTTCATGAGGACGCATCACGAAGGGCAAGAAATACGTGATGAAGGTCCTAAATGGCATGAAAAGAAATCTGGAACGCCTACTATGGGTGGAGTAGTCTTTGTTCTAGCGGCTGCAGTATCTACTATTTGGGTTAGTTTTTGGCAACATGAAACTTCAAAATTAATTTGGATTTTACTAATAAGTTTGTTAGGCTATGGAATAATTGGCTTTTTAGATGACGGTATTAAATTGTTCTTTAAGCGCAACCTAGGTCTGCGTGCTTGGCAAAAATTTTCCTTACAAATACTAGTTGCTATTTTAATCGTCATTATCGCTGCTACAGATAATTTTCAATTGCAACTTTTTATACCTTTTTTTGGTATTGTGAACAGCGCTATTTTATTTACTATTTTTGTAGTTTTTTGGTTAGTTGGCTTTTCCAACGCTGTCAATTTGTCAGATGGATTAGACGGGTTAGCAACAGGACTTTCAATTATTGCTTATGCGACTTATTCTTATATTGCATTTAAACAAAAGAACTTTGCTGTTTTGATCTTTTGTATGAGTGTTATAGGTGGTTTAATTTCATTTTTTATTTTTAATCATAAACCTGCTAAAATTTTTATGGGTGATGCAGGATCATTGGCATTGGGCGGTGGATTGGCTGCTGTTAGCATTTTCTTAAACAGACCCTGGTCTCTTTTGCTAATAGGAATTGTGTTTGTTTGTGAAACTGCAAGTGTAATTCTGCAAGTAATTTCTTTTCAGACCACAGGCAAAAGGATTTTTAAAATGACCCCAATTCATCATCATTTCGAAATGTTGGGGTATTCTGAATGGAAAGTAGATATTATATTCTGGATAGTTGGATTAATTGGTAGTTTTTTATATTTAATAATATGGGGATAAAATAGGTAAATGAGGCAGATTAAAACTTATCAAAATAAAAATATTTTGGTTTTAGGTCTGGGTAAAAGCGGTTTTGCAGTTAGTATATTGCTGCTTAAACTTGGTGCAAAGCTGACTTTAAATGACCAGGCTGATTTGAGTAACAACCAAAATGCAGAGGAATTGAAAAAAAGGGGTGTCCGAGTGATTGACGGCAGGCATCCAATTGAATTATTAAGTCAAGAAAGTTTTGATTATTTAGTAAAGAATCCCGGCATCCCTTATGAAAATCTAATGGTACAAGAGGCCCAAAAACTAAACTTGCCTATTATTACCGAGCCAGAAATTGCATTGAGTGTTAGTGAGGCCCCTTACATTTGCGTTACAGGTTCGAATGGAAAAACGACTACAGTAATGTTGACCCAGAAAATTCTTGATCATCATTTGTCTAAAAAGGGTCATCATGCATACGCAGTTGGGAACATTGGCGTACCTATATCCGAAGTGGTTGAAAAAGCAACTAAGGATGATATTTTAGTCTGTGAAACTTCCAGTTTTCAGTTGCTTGGTGTCACAGATATTAATCCTAAGGTAGCAACAATCATCGATATTTACCACAATGTTCACTTGGATTATCATAAAACTTTTGAAAATTATGTTAATGCCAAATTGAATGTTACTAGAACGCAGAGCCCAGATCATTATTTTTTGGCTAATTTTGATCAAAAAGATATCTTGGAAAAGGAGAGGAAAACTACTAGAGCTAAATTCATAACTTTTTCTGAAAATGATCAAGCTGCTGATTATTTTATTGCTGATGGATATTTGCAAAATCAGCATGAAAAGATAATGAAGACTTCTGACATGAAATTACCTGGAATCCATAACCAGCAGAACGCCTTGGTTGCCAGTGCAATTGCTCAAATAATGGGTGCAGATACCAATGACATTAAAGCTGTTTTAACAACTTTTGCTGGTGCAAAGCACCGCTTGCAATACGTGATGACACTAGAAGGCCGCAAAATATATAACGATTCCAAATCTACAAATATTGAAGCAGCTTCTGTTGCAATTCCTGCTTTTAAAGATCCAGAAGTCTGGATCGCTGGCGGCTTAGATCGAGGATTTACTTTTGATTCTTTAATTCCTCTTTTAAAAAAGCACGTGAAAGCGGTCGTACTGTACGGGCAAACACGTTATCTCCTGGCTGATGCAGCACGCAAAGCTGGGATTAAACATATTTTAATTGAAAATACGTTGCAAGAGGCGGTGCCGAAAGCTTATGAATTAACCAAACCTGGTGATGTAATGTTGTTTTCGCCAGCTTGTGCGTCATGGGATCAATTTAGGACCTTTGAAGAACGTGGCGACTATTTTGTTAATTTTATAAAGGAATTGAAGACGAAATAAAATGAGAATAATATTTACTGGTGGAGGAACCGGTGGTCATATTTACCCTATTATGGCTATCATTGAACGTTTAAAAGAGCGCAAATTAGCTACAACTGATGAAATTCTGTTTGTTGGCACTAAAAATGGCTTGGAGGCAAAAATTGTTCCGGCGGCTGGAGTGAATTTCAAAACAATCGAAATGCGTGGGTTTTCTCGTAAACATATAATGAGTAATTTTGCTACAATTAGGTTGTTTCTTAAAGCTACTAAAAAGGCACAAAAAATAATTAGTGATTTTAAGCCAGATATTGTCATGGGCACTGGAGGCTACGTGAGTGGTGCTGTAGTTTACGAAGCAGCTAAAATGAAAATACCAACTTTGATTCATGAATCGAATTCAGTAGTTGGGGTTGCTAATAAGTTTTTGGGCCACTATGTAGATAAGATTTGCTATACGTTTGATGACGCTGCTAAACAGTTTTCTGAGAAGAAAAAATTGGTAAAAACAGGAAATCCTCGTTCTCAGCAAGTACTGAACTTATCGTCGACAAAAGTTGACATGCAAAGTAAATGGGATTTAAATCCAACTATACCTACAGTATTAGTTTTTGGGGGATCTCGTGGAGCTTTAGCTATCAATCGAATTATGCTTAAGTCGTTGACTCGTTTACAAAAAAAGCCGTATCAGATAATCTGGGTAACCGGAACATATTATTATAAGGAAATCCAAGAAAAACTGGCTAAAATAGATTATGGTAAAACTATTAAAATTTTGCCATATGTTAAGGACATGCCAGCACTTTTGCCTAAAATGATCTGTGTGGTTTCACGATCCGGAGCAACCAGTATTGCGGAATTTACGGCTTTAGGTGTTCCCGCCATATTAATTCCCAGTCCAAACGTTACTCATAATCATCAAATGAAAAATGCTCTTGACTTGGAAAAAGCAGGCGCTGCCACGGTAATTGCAGAAAGCGACCTTAATATCAATAATTTTATTTCCTCAATTGATCATATCGTTTTAGACCGTAAATATTATACAGAAATGAGCAAGGCTTCAAAGAAATTAGGCGTTCCAGATGCTTCTGATGAAGTAATTAAAGTAATGCAAGATTTATCTAAGTAAGAAGAAGGTGAGGCAGTTGACTAAGAAGCGAGTAACAAAAATTGATCCCAAAGAAAAGTTATCGCCTTATTTAGACCACGAAACTAATCAGAAGAAAAAGTTCAAAGCTAAAGCAAAAGTCTCTGCCTCGTTATCAAAATTACGTAGTGAGCGTAAGTCTGCGTTGTTTAAGCGTCTAGGACTTATTGTTGGTGTATCAGTTGTGGCTATTTTGGGACTAGGGTATTATATTTCTCCTTTGGCAAATGTGAAAAGTATTCAAATAAAAGGAGAAAATGATTTACCAATCAGGGAAGTAGTAAAAACAGCTGATATTAAAGCCAGTGATAAAGTAATTGACCATCTGTTGAATAAGAACAGCATAGATCATAAGCTGTCTTCAAGATACTCTGAGATAAAAAACACAAATGTCCATGTTAAGAATTTTAACAATTTAGTTCTTAATATTGACGAATACCATACGATCGGCTACGTTAAAAATGCCAAAGGCTACCGGAAGATACTTTCACCTGGCAAATTAGGTACGCAGGTAATTCCATGGTCAAAAGTAAGTCCTGATAAGCCGGTTTTTGTGGGATATAACCATGAATTGTCGTTGCAAGAAACTCTTCATTTATTTAATAGTCTGCCTGTCAGTTTCCAAAGGCAGATAAAATTATTAAGTGGCAACACAAGGAGAAAGTCACAAGTTATTTTTCTGATGAAAAACGGAAATGTAGTCATTGGCAACGTTTCTACCCTCAAAAGCAAATTAAAGTACTATAATAAAATAAAAACTAAAGTGGGGAAAAATACTTTAATTGATTTGGAAGTAGGTGCGTTTAGCAGACCGCTTACACCAAGTGAAAAAAGAGCTTATGGCTTAACTTAGGCTGAATTTAAGCTACTTTTATGGTAAAATTTTTGTAAAGAGGACCGACAGGGGGTAAATTTTGGACAATACAAATTTATTAGTGGGCTTAGATATTGGCACCACGAGCGTGAAAGCGGTTGTAGCAGATTCTGGAAAAGTTATCGGAGCTGTAGCAGTTCCCAATAGAGGAATGCGCCATGGCAATATAGTTGATATTGATGAAACAGCAGCTGCTATCAGCAGAGCCTTAAAGGAAATAGCCAAAAAAACAAACGCAAAGATTTATCGGGTTGTAACAGGCATACCGGTAGGTATGCTTCAACTGGAAACTGCAAGCGATTTGGTTAATGTAAGCGATAATGGTCAGGAAGTTGGCAACCATGATGTCAGACGCGTAGTGGGCGCTGCAATCAGGTCTGCAGTAAAAAACGAACGTGAACCTATTGCTTTTTTGCCAAGCCGCTTTTTAATTGATGGTGAAACTGAGGTTGATGATCCCCGTAAAATGATTGCCCATTCTCTGTCGGTACAGGGCATCATGTTAACAGCTCCGGCAAGTCCTTTGCATAATATTAAAAAGGCGATAGAGCGTGCGGGTTATTCTAATAACTTTTTTGTTCCAACACCACTTGCTATTGCCAGCGTAGCTTTAACTGAAAGTGAGCGGCACTTTGGCTCAATTATTCTCGATTTAGGCGGTGGTGTGACTACAGCTACTGTTATTCACAATAATCAGATTAAATATGCCAATATTGATTTTGAGGGTGGCAGCGACATTAGCAATGACATTTCTGTTGTTCTTAGTACGTCCAAAAAAGATGCGGAACAAATAAAACTTGATTATGGCTATGCGGATCCGAGTTTAGCTTCTGCTAAAAATAAATTTGCTGTTAATAGTGTGGGTTCAAATGGTCAACAGATGGTTGACGAAAGCTATTTAAGTGAAATTATCAATGCCAGGGTTATGCAGACTATTGATAGAATTGAAAAAGGATTAGATAAGCATGATGCTTTAAAATTGCCTGGCGGTGTCATTATTACTGGTGGAAGCAGCCTATTACAAGGGTTTGATAGCATAATAGCCAATACCTTAAATGTAAAAGCCAGAATTTATCAACCTGACCAGATTGGAATGCGCAATCCAATCTACTCAGCCGCATATGGTGTCGTTAACTATGCATATAAAATGTCTGATATAGATTTTTTAGTAATTAGCGCCATATATGGCAAGGATTCATTCGGTCAAGAAGGAGCAACTGTTCAAGAAAAGACAAAAACTTCGAAAAGAACAGCTGCTGTTAATGAAACTAAAAGAAAAGAAGAATATAATAGACATGAGTTACTAAAGCGTGAGCAATCTCCGCATAGTAAAACAAAAAATAATACGCAAAATAAAGATAAAGGCTTTAAGAACTTCTTCAAAAAGTTCTTTGATTAAAGGTGGTTAATTAGATGGATTTTACATTCGATTCTGACGACAATAAAAATGCTGTCATCAAAGTTATTGGTGTCGGCGGTGCTGGTGGTAATGCTGTTAATCGAATGATCGATGATGGCGTGCAGGGAGTATCCTTTGTAGCTGCTAACACGGATGTACAGGCATTAAATAGTAATAAAGCTGAAAATAAAATTCAGTTAGGGCCAAAATTGACGAGGGGACTTGGAGCTGGTTCTCATCCCGAAGTAGGTCAAAAAGCGGCTGAAGAAAGTGAGCAAACCATTGAAGATGCACTAAAAGGTGCAGATATGATTTTCATTACTGCCGGTATGGGTGGCGGTACTGGAACTGGTGCTGCACCAATTGTAGCCAAAATTGCACGCGAAACTGGTGCTTTGACTGTTGGCGTTGTTACTCGTCCTTTTACATTCGAAGGTCCAAAAAGGTCCAAAAATGCTGCCGAAGGCATTGCCCAACTAAAGCAGTATGTTGATACGCTTGTTATCATTGCCAATAATCGTTTATTAGAAATGGTTGATAAAAAGACGCCTATGATGGATGCCTTTAAAGAAGCTGATAATGTTTTGAAACAAGGTGTTCAAGGCATTTCTGATTTAATTACTTCAACTGACTATGTTAACCTTGATTTTGCTGATGTTAAAACTGTTATGGCAAATCAGGGTGCAGCCTTAATGGGTATCGGTCGTGCAAGTGGAGAAAACCGGACTGTTGAAGCAACTAAGCTGGCAATTTCCTCACCATTGCTTGAAGTTTCAATTGATGGTGCCAAGCAGGTTCTCCTGAACATCACTGGTGGACCAGATTTGACATTATTTGAAGCACAGGATGCTTCTGAAATTGTTTCTAAGGCTGCAGGCGATGATGTTAATATTATTTTTGGTACATCCATCAATCCTAATCTAGGGGATGAGGTTGTTGTCACTGTTATTGCTACAGGAATAAATTCACAAGCAGAGGAGGAAGCTTCTAAGCAGCTTCCTGGTCACAGTCACCAGATAAAGTCACAACCTAGTCAAACTAATTCATCTATGCCTAGAACAAATTCAGCTGAAAGACCAATTGAACCTAAGCCTTCAACTGATGATGGCACCCAAACTGTTCAAACCGCGCCCAAGCATAGGCCCATGGTTGATCCAACAAGCGTTTGGGGGTTGGACAATGATAACGAAGGAAATCGTCGCTCGACTCCTTCTGCTTCAAATCAAGAGCAAAGATCAAGTTCATTTGATGACGACGATCAAAGTAGTATTTCACAAATCGAAACCAACGCTTTCGATGACGATGATACTGATGATATACCATTTTTCAGGCATCGTGGTGAAAACTAATGGGAGGCAAGAGAAATGGCTTTTAGTAAAATAGGTAAGTTTTTCGGTGTTGCAAACGATGACGATGAAATGCTGGATGACGAATATGCAGAAGAGCAACAATTAAATAATGAGGACAATTATTCTGCTGGTGCTGTTGATCGTGACAATGTAGTTTCAATAAAATCTGGCATGAATGCAGCTAAAAGCAAAATTGTTCTTTATGAGCCACGGGTTTATTCTGATGCTAAAGATGTAGCACAAAATTTGTTGAATAACAAAGCGGTGATTATTAATTTTAGCAGAATGGAAGATGCTTCGGCTCGGAGAGTTGTTGATTTTATTACAGGGACAGTTTATGCCCTAAATGGTGAAATACAGCGTATTGGCGATAAAATATTTTTAGCAACACCTCCTAAATTCGTTACTAATGGCAAAATTAGTGACCTAGTTGATAAGAAAGATACTTTAAGTTAATGGCAGCAAATATCATATATTACGGCATTTATATTCTAGATTATATAATATGGATCTATAGCATCATTATGGTAATCGATGCAATTTTAAGTTGGGTTCCTTCCTTACGTGATTCGACTGTTGGACGCATAATCGACTTGTTAGTTGATCCATATTTAAACCTTTTTCGTAAAGGACCGATTGCCAGACTATCTAATGCTACTGGATTGGATATTTCATTTTTAATTGGCTTATTGTTTCTTTATTTTGTGCAATATTATGTCTTAAAATGGGTTGCAAACATCTTATTTAGGTTGTTTGTTTGATTTGATTTTTTATAAAGGGCTGATAAATTTCCTTAGAGCGCTAAATTGATTTATCAGCTCTTTATTTATTGTTAAATAATACAAATTGCTTGTTCATTTTATGATGAATGACTTTTAGAGTTAATGCTATAATGGTGTAAGAAAAGGCCAATCTGTCTTTCACCTTCATTAGCAGGGGGAATTGTGTGAAGACAAAAAATATGGCAAAACGAAGTTTTTACGCCAAGAATGTTTTATTTAAAGATGATTTGTCTGACCAAAAAACAGTGGATAAGATGAACGGAATTATAAATAATGTTCTTGGCAAACATGAAGAAGTTTTAACAGATTTTTTGGATCCTGGCGAAAGAGATATTCTTAAAAAAATAGCTAGGACTGAAGTTTGTTTACAAAGCTTTGGAGGATACTCAAACGCTGAAAAAAAGAGAGTATTTATAACTGAAGATTGGAATACTATTGCACCTTCTTCTTATCAGATTACTGTTTTTAATATTGAATATCCTCAAAAATTTGCCTGTTTAACACATAGCGCTATATTGGGAAGTCTAGCTAATGCAGGTATAGAAACTTCAACCTTTGGTGACATTATTACTGATGGAGATGGTCGCTGGCAATTTTTTGCAAAAAGTGAGCTGAAAGATTTTTTTCAACATGAAATAAACCATATTGGCAAAACAAAAGTTAGGATAAGACCCAGTTTAAATCAAAAAGTAATTATAGTTGATGATGAAAGTGAAGTGTCGACTGCTATTGTTTCATCACTCAGACTGGATGCAGTTTTAGCTTCAATCACACATGAAAGCAGGCAACAAATAAAAGCAAATATTTCTAATAATTTGGTTAAATTAAATTGGCATAGTGTCAAAGATTCTAATATAATGATTTGTGAAGATGATGTCCTTAGTTTAAGACATTTTGGCAGATGCAAAATTACGGATATTTCAACTACGAGAAAAGGTAAACATAAGGTGGTGTATAAACTATGGCAGACGAAAAGAAGGAATCGCAGAAATTGACTCCGCTTGAAATTCATAACAAAGAATTCAAAAAGAGAGGCCTAAGTGGCTATGACAGGCATGAAGTAGACAGTTTTTTAGATCAAATTATCAACGATTATGGTGATGCGCTAGACCAAACAGTTGACTTGAAAAATGAAATTGTGCATTTACAAGAACAAGTTTCAGACTTACAAAAGCAAGTTAAACAATTCAAGCAGAACGAAAATGCTACAAAAGAAGCAGTGGGTAACGCTAAAATTAAGGCTGAAAGAATTATCAATGATGCTACAGTCCAAGCTAATAATGCTACTGAACAGGCAAAAATCGACACTGATTATCAACGTCAGCAGCTTGAAACTATTAAGTCTGATTACGAACGTGTGAAAAAAGAAGCTTCTGGTTATCGCTCTTATATTCAAGATCTTTTACAAAAAGCAATTGAAAATCTTAATGATGAAAACTGGCAAAAGGCACTTGATCAATACTTTGATACTGAGCGCTTTTATCCTCCAGATGGGGCTGAACCAATAATGCTAACTGATGAAGATGAAGATGTCGATGACGACGATGATGATATTGATGAAGACGAAGAAGTTGACGACGAACTTGACAATGACATTGATGATGAAGTAAACTTTGAACATGACATTGATGAAAATAATGATAGTCCCCAACCGATGTCGGGTGACAGTCCGCATACTGAAACGGTTAATACGGAAAATGTTAACGATTCTAACAACGGCTCTGGACCTACTGTTATTTTTCCCAATGACTATAAAAATCACAAATAACAAACTGACAGTAAAACCCGAGAGCAATTCAGCGAATTAGCGGTGGTGTAAGGCTAATATAAGAGCTCAAAGGTTGATCAGCTGTTTGAGATGGTTTGTTACGTTAGTTGCACGATATGTAACTCATAAGTGGAGTTTAAAACTCAATTTAGGTGGTACCACGATATTAACCTCGCCCTAATTTTAGGACGAGGATTTTTTTATAGGGAGGATTAAAAAATGAGAGTGAAAAATACACTTAATATGGGTAAAACCAAATTTAAGATGCGGGGCAATTTGCCAGTTCGCGAAGCACAATGGCAAAAAGAGTGGGAAGAAAACAAATTATATGAACAAAGATTAAAACTGAATAAAGGGAAACCAAGATTTGATTTACATGATGGGCCTCCTTTTGCAAACGGTAATATTCACATTGGCCATGCTATGAATAAAGTTTCAAAAGACATAATTGTTCGTTTTAAGAACATGAATGGCTATTATGCTCCCTATGTTCCAGGTTGGGATACTCATGGTTTACCAATTGAACAACAGTTGACCAAACAGGGTGTTGACCGTAAGAAAATGAATCTTGCGGATTACCGTCAGCTTTGTCAAGATTTTGCCAGTAAAGAAGTAAAAAAGCAAATGACTGACTTTAAGCGTTTGGGAGTAATGGGGGACTGGGATCATCCATATATTACTTATCAGCCTGAATATGAAGCTGAAGAAATTCGTGTCTTTGGTAAAATGTATGAAAAAGGTTACATCTATAAAGGCAAAAAACCTGTTTATTGGTCCCCTTCAAGTGAGTCAACGTTAGCTGAAGCTGAAGTTGAATATCATGATATTAAATCACCTTCAATATATGTTTCTTTTCCAGTGAAAGATGGTAAGGGCATTCTCGATCCAGAAAATACTTATTTCTTAATTTGGACAACTACACCATGGACAATTCCTACTAACCAAGGTATCACAGTTAATCCGGGCTTTGATTATTCAGTAGCTCAAGTGGGTCCAAAGCGTTATGTTGTTGGCACTGACCGTCTAGAAGCAGTTGCTCAAGAATTGGGTTGGGAAGACTATCAAGTCGTTCAGCACCTCAAGGGTACTGAAATGGATCATATGGTAGCCAAGCATCCTTTATATGACCGTGATTCTCTGCTTATGAATGCGATGCATGTTACTGCTAGTGATGGTACCGGCTTAGTACATACAGCTTCCGGTTTTGGTGAAGATGACTATAATGTTGCTCAAAAATATGGTCTGCCGGTATATAGTCCCATGGATGATAAAGGTTGTTTTACTGAAGATATTAACGATCCCGATTTAGTAGGGTTGTTTTACGATGATGCCAATAAAGTCGTCAGCGAAAAATTAAAGAAATCTGGCAATTTACTTAAACTTAGTTTCTTTACCCACTCATACCCGCATGATTGGCGCACGAAGAAACCCGTAATTTATCGGGCTACTACTCAATGGTTTGCTTCGGTTGAAAAATTCCGCCAACAGATTCTTGATCAAATTGATCAGGTTAAATTCACGCCATCCTGGGGTCAATTACGCCTGCATAATATGATTAAGGATCGTGGCGATTGGGTAATCTCAAGACAACGGGCTTGGGGCGTTCCATTACCAATCTTTTACGCAGAAGATGGCACTGCAATTGTCACACCGGAAACTATTGAACATATTGCGCAGATTTTTGCTAAAGAAGGATCAAACGCTTGGTATAGAAGAAGTGCTAAGGAATTGTTACCAGAAGGCTTTACTTCTGAGCATTCACCAAATGGCAAATTTACTAAAGAAAACGACATTTTAGATGTTTGGTTTGATTCCGGGTCTTCTCATCAAGCTGTCATGGCTAAAAGACCAGACTTGAATTTCCCATGTGATCTATACCTTGAAGGTAGTGATCAGTATCGTGGCTGGTTCAATTCAAGTCTGATTACAGCTGTAGCTGCCACGGGTAAAGCACCTTATCGCGGTATTTTGTCTCAAGGTTTTGTTTTGGATGAAAAAGGACATAAAATGTCTAAATCATTAGGTAACGTAATTTCACCTAACGATGTCATCAAACAAATGGGAGCAGAAATTATTCGCTTGTGGGTAGCTTCCGTAGACACTACTTCTGATGTTGCTGTTTCGCAAAATATTTTGCGTCAAACTTCTGAAAGTTATCGCAAAATAAGAAACACTTTCCGTTATATGCTGGCTAATACTTCTGATTTTGACCCGCAAACAGATAGGGTCGCTTATGAAGATTTAAACTCTATTGACCAGTATATGGAAGTTCAACTTAACGATTTGGTTAAAATTTGTCTTGACAGTTATGAACGTTACGATTTTAATAATGTTTATAAAAAGTTATTTGCCTTCATTTCTAATGATCTGTCAGCGTTTTATCTTGACTTTGCCAAAGATGTTCTTTACATTGAGAGTAAAAATAGTCATGCCAGAAGATCAATGCAAACTGTGATTTATGACGCAACCGTTAAGTTAGCTAAGGTTTTGACACCAATCTTGCCACATACCATGGAGGAAGTTTGGTCTTTCTTAAAGGAAAAGGAAGATTATGTCCAACTTGCTGAAATGCCTGAAATTGAGCATTATGCAAATCATGATGAACTCATTGACAACTGGAAGAAATTTATGAATTTCCGCGATGATGTTTTGAAAGTTTTAGAAGAAGCGCGTGATCAAAAGTTAATCGGTAAGTCTTTTGAAGCTGCAGTCACAGTTTATCCGACGGATGAGATGAGAGCAGTCTTAGCCAATCTGGATGCAAACTTTAGACAAATTTTAATAGTTTCTAAATTAACTATTGCTGACGGTGAAGCACCGGCAAATGCTGAAGAATTACCGAATGGTGCATTTGTGGTTGAACACGCAGCAGGTGAAGTTTGTCCTCGTTGCCGTATGATTAGAACCGATATTGGAGCTGATAGCGAAGTTCCAATGCTTTGCGGCAGATGTGCTAAGATAGTTGAAGAAGATTACCCCGAAGCAGTGCAAGAAGGTTTAGAAGAATAATGCGTTACGGTAAAGTAAAACAGTTTGACCGAAACAGCAGTTTTGGTTTTATCACTGATGATGAGAATCAAAAATCTTACTTTGTCTTTTATACAGCTATCAAAGAAGAAGGTTATCGCCGCCTGCAAGTTGGTCAAAAAGTTAAATACCAACTTGCTCAAGGTAAAAATGGCTTACAATGTGTCAACGTATATTTAGCTGATTAACAGGAAAGTGAATAATGGATTTAACAGAAACTGAAATCTCTTCAAAACAAATTTTTACGGGTCGTATTGTCGATCTTTCCGTAAGAACGATTAAATTGCCTAATGGTGAAACTACCTCGCGGGAAATAGTTAAGCATCAACCAGCTTCAGCTGCTATCGCAGTAAATGATAAACAGGAAATGCTGCTAGTCGAACAATGGCGTGAACCGATCAAAGAATTAACTTTAGAAATTCCAGCAGGTTTAATAGATGAAACTGATGCTAGTCCACTGGATGCGATGAAAAGAGAGCTAAATGAAGAAGGCGGCTATCGTGCTGAATACTGGGAAAAAATAACTGAATTTTATTCGTCTCCCGGTTTTACTAATGAAAAACTCTACTTATTCTATTGCGACACTTTAACTAGGCTGAGTGATAAAAGGGAACTTGATCCCGATGAATTTTTAACAAGTCATTGGTATAGTTTGGAAGAATTGAAAAGACTTTCGGCACAAGGTAAAATCGTTGATGCCAAGACATTATATGCAATGAGTGTCTGGGAAAACATGCTACTCACGGGTGCTGACTCAAAGGATTAAAATGACTGAAAAACGATCTGATTACCGAAAAAAATTAAAGCATAAAAAAAGTAAAAACTTTTTAAATACAATAAAATCTGCTTTTGACGATAGTGATGAAGAGGTTGATGTTAACCCTGATTTTACCCGCGATGATGATGAAATTGTACAAGCAAATGATTTTAAAAACGATGGGGTAAAAAGGCAGGAGCAGGCTCCGAGAAGAGAAGAGGACAAATCTCAATCTCAATTAACCACCAGTCAAGAAAAAGCATTAAAGCTGAAAGGTAAACTTAATCGTGCCATTATCATTGTTTCGATTTTAATTATTTTGGTATTATTGGCGTTATTTCACTTATAAATAAAAACGAGGGTAAAAATGAAGATAGCAATTATTGTCCCAATGGAAATTGAGGCTGAATATTATCATAAGTATTTTCACTCTGGTCACAAAGAAATGTTCGGATCTACTACATTCGAGCATTTTTGCGTTAACCACAATGATTTATATATTGGTTTAAGCGGAATTGGCAAAGTGCAGGCTGCTATGAACTTAGCTAGTTTGTTAAGCAAAGTCGATATTGATTTAGTTTTCATGACAGGAACAGCAGGATCATTGCAAAAAGAAGTTCATAAAGAAGATTTGATTTTAGCTGATTCATTTGCATATCATGATGCTCACAATACGTTGGCAGGTGATTATGTTGAAGGGCAAATACCCGGTGAACCAGCCCAATTTGACTTAAATTCTTCTGCAAGAAAGCAATTTGCACAGTTCTTGCAAGAAAACAAGATTGAATTTAAAGAGGGATTAATTGTTACCGGTGATTCCTTTATTGGCTCGCAGAAGCAAAAAGATGAAATTAAACAAAACTTTGCTCATGCCTTAGGTGTCGAAATGGAGGGAGCCGCTTTTGCTCAGGTAGCTTATCATTTTAAAAAACCTTTGATAGCTTTACGGGCTATTTCTGACAATGGTAATCAAGATGCAAACGGTGACTTTGATCATTTTGCTCAAAAGGTAGGAGCAAAAGCTGCTAAAATTATTTGTACTTACATAGAGAAGATGAATTAATAGATGACAGAAATTTATCTGGATAATGCAGCTACAACACCAATGTCGCCCAATGTAATCGACGTGATAACTGAGGAAATGAAAAACAATTTTGGTAATGCTTCAAGTACCTATGAACTAGGACGCAAAGCTCGCCATGTGATTGATCAGGCAAGGCAAAAAGCTGCCAAGGCAATTAACGCCAAGGAAAATGAAATAATTTTTACATCTGGTGGTTCAGAAAGTAATAACACTGCTATTTTTGGAACTGCTCATAGTCGCCAAAGTATTGGTAAACGCATAATCACTACTAAGATTGAACATCCATCTGTTTTAAAACCAATGCAACGTTTAGAAAGTGAGGGTTATGAAGTCATTTACCTTGATGTTGATGAAAATGGTTGTATTTCATTAGCAGAATTGGAAGATGCACTAACTCCGCAAACCACATTAGTTTCCGTCATGGCCGTTAATAATGAATTAGGCACAATTAATCCACTTATTGAAATTGGCAATATAGTAAAGAAAAGCAATGCATATTTTCATGTTGATGCTGTACAAGGACTGGGCAATATAGATCTTGATGTTGTTAAGATGAATATCGACTTGTTATCAACTTCTGCTCATAAAATAAATGGTCCGAAATTCCTTGGCTTTTTATATGAAAAAAACTCGCTCAATTTGCCACCTCTTATTTATGGTGGAGAACAAGAAACTAAGCGCAGAGCAGGAACGGAAAATGTACCGGGAATTGCTGGTTTCGGTGAAGCAATTAGTGAAATTGCAGCAATAGATAAAAAAAGTTTGCAAACTAAATATCAGAACTTGCAAAATATTATTTTACATGAACTTAGTCAAGCTAAAATTGAATATCAGGTTAATGGTGGAACCCAAAAATTTGATTCTCATCACGTATTGAACCTGCACTTTAATAAAGTTTCAACGACTGTTTTGCAGACAAATTTGGATTTAGCTGGTTTTGCAGTTTCTGGAGGCTCTGCATGTACTGCAGGTTCAATTGAGCCATCTCATGTTTTAGTGGCTTGTTTTGGTAAAGATTCTGCGAGAATAAATGAATCTATTCGCATTTCTTTTGGACGTTATACCACTGAAGAAGAAGTTAGAGCCTTTGCAAAGGAACTGACTAATATTGTGAGTAAAATCCAAAATAAATAAATTTAATTGCTTTTTTAGTTAAATATGCTTATTATTAGTAAGTGAGGTAGAATTATGGCAAATACAGTTATTATTAATGGGGATAAACGCAAGTTTACCCTTAGTCCAGATCTTAAGTTATATGCATTAATTGATGCTGGTTTTGTTAAAACCGTTAAGGGTAATTTTAATTATGAGCATCCACTTTATAATGATTCGCCGTATAATGCTCCAACTAAATTGAAGATGACCATAAATAAAGAGATGACTCATCTGACCATGGTTGTTACAGACAAAAATGGTTTGCAAAAGGTCAACATTTTTAAGAATGAGAAATTAGCTCCCACTGTTGAACTTTTAGATTATATATTAAAAGATTTAGAAGAGCGCAATATTATTGTTGCTGTGAAGGATTGATTAGTTTGGTAAAGAAAAAAACCAGAGTTGTTGTTGGTATGAGTGGTGGAGTAGACTCTTCCGTTTCAGCACTTCTTTTAAAAGAGCAAGGATACGATGTAATTGGTGTCTTTATGAAAAATTGGGATGACACTGATGATTCTGGAGTTTGCACTGCTACTGATGATTACGAAGATGTAAAAAGAGTTGCCGATCAAATCGGGATTCCTTATTATTCAATCAATTTTGAAAAAGAATATTGGCACCGAGTTTTTGAGTATTTTTTAAATGAATATAAAAAAGGCCGTACGCCAAATCCAGATGTAATGTGCAATAGTCAGATAAAGTTTAAGTCATTTTTAGAGTTTGCACTTAATCTTGATGCAGATTATATTGCAATGGGCCATTATGCAAAAACTATAACTGATAAAAATGGTATTACTCATATGATGCGTCCTAAAGATGGCAACAAGGACCAAACATACTTTTTAAGTCAGCTAAACCAAAATCAGATAAGTCGAGTTA
>CAMLRO010000005.1 GCA_946482425.1 uncultured Lactobacillus sp. | reverse complement strand
CAGATGTTACCGTCTCTTATCAAGATGAAAACGGCAATCAAATTGCACCTGAAACGATAATACAGGGTAATGTGGGTGATGGTTACACCACTGGTGCTAAGGCGATACCGGGTTATACCTTAAAAGTCAGGCCTAAAAATGCCACCAACTTTTTTGGCACTGCACCGCAAAACGTAACCTATATCTATGTTAAAGATGAACCTCAAGCTAATACCAGCCCTGAACATAGCGGTCAAAATAGTTCGACCAACTCGGCTAGTCAAACTCAAAGCAAGGCTAAAAATCCTCATCAAAATAAAAATAACTCTACTTCAAACGGTATTACTGAGAACTATACCATTTTTAAACCAGCTGAAAGTGATCCTGACTCCACCAAGTCAGTGCTGTTCACTGACAATGGTCGCCATGAAAAATTGCCACAAACTGGTGCCAATAAGCATTCCCAGATAACAATGCTTTTATTGGGCTTCATGGCAGTAATTGGCAGTCTATTTAGCAACTGTTTTAGCAAAAAGAAAAAAGATTGATTACAATAGTATGAAAAAGCTCCGTCAATTTACGCTGGAATTTTTTGTCTTGCATAAAAATAACTGAACCGTTTTAATTAAAGAAGAATATTTTTTAAGCAAAAGGAGTAAAAATGGGACTTAATAAACCACTTTTATTTGCGCTTAGCGATACTAAGCCAGGACCAAAAAATTTAATTACAGATGTTGCCGGTGTTACTGTCGGGCATAAAACAGTTGTTACTGATAGACTCAGAACCGGTGTTACTGTGGTCAACCCCTGTCCAGATAATATCTTTCGGGAAAAAATGCCAGCCGCTGCACACGTTATCAACGGCTTTGGCAAAAGCACAGGACTTGTTCAGGTTAACGAACTGGGCACAATTGAAACACCACTGGTTTTAACCAATACGCTCAGCGTGGGTACCGCATCAATGGCTTTAGTCAAAAGAATGCTGGCTGAAAATCCTGAAATTGGTCTTTCAACTGGTAGTGTCAATCCGATCATCATGGAGTGCAATGACAGTTCGATTAACCATATTCGCGATTTAGGTGTCACTGAAGACGATGTGAATGATGCTTTTGCAGCTGCTAGTACAGATTTTGCTGAAGGCGGAGTTGGCGGCGGCACGGGCATGCGCTGCTACGAACTTAAGGGCGGCATTGGTTCTGCTTCAAGACAAGTAGAAATTGACGGCAAAACCTTTACAATGGGTGCGCTAGTCATGTCCAATTTTGGTCTTAGTGCTGATTTGAACATTTATGGTCATGCTATTGGTAAAAAATTTGTGGATAACAAGGACACTAAGGAAAAAGGCAGTATCATCACAATAATTGCTACCGATATCCCGTTTAACTCGAGACAATTAAAACGCATTGCCAAACGCTCCGGTATCGGTATCACTCGCAGTGGCTCATTTAGCGGCAACGGTAGTGGCGAGATTACTCTAGCTTTCTCTACTGCTAACCGGGTAAGTCATTTCCCTGAACACGAGTTGAGTACAATCCAGGCAATTACTGATGACAAAATTGACCGCTACTTCAGAATTACGGTAGATATTGTGCACGAAGCCATTCTCAGTTCTTTGGCTCATGCCCAAACAACGCCCGACCGTGACGGTAAGCCAATGTTATGCCTAAAAGACGCCCTCATGCAGCTTGGTGATGATAAAGAGGCACTGCAATTAATTGCAGACTTAGGTCTTTAAATTAAGCCAAAAATTACACCGCAAAGTTCTACAACTTGTAAAATAATACCAGCTATTAGGTATTAAAATTATTTGCTAATGATGTAGTTCATGACACAAACAAATAAAAGCCGTATTTGAATTTAAACTCAAATACGACTTTTTTATTTGTCCAATACGATATTTTCGTCAAATAAGTCGGCTGTTTCTTTTTGTAAATGGTGTGTTACTAAAACAATGGTTTTATTCTTCTGACCCAAAATCAGCTTTTCCAACGAAATGCTGGCCGCCTTGTCTAATGACGAGGTCGCCTCATCAAAAAGATATACGGGCGTATCAAGCAAAAGCGCTCGTGCAAGCGCAATTCTCTGCTTCTGCCCACCAGATAGATTAGTTCCCTGGTTTGCCAGTATCGTGTTGATACCAGCGGGTAAATGAGCAATTATTTGATCAATGCCACACGCCGTAATGACCTGTTTTAGCTTTGCAGGAGCAACCTTTTGCCCCAAAGTTAAATTCCACTTTAAACTAGCCGTAAAAATATATGGTGTTTGTTCGACATAAGAAATTATTTGATGCAGCTGAGTGTCAGAAATTTTAGCATAGTCTATGCCACCCAATTTGATCGTACCGGTATAATTTTTTAACAGGCCACTAATAATATTAAGCAGCGTTGATTTACCTGCAGCTGAATCACCGAGCAAGAGGTATTTTTTCCCTTCTGCAATAGTCAAATTCAGGTTATCTAAAATTGGTTGCCTCTTTTCCTTATAAGTATACGAAAGGTTCTTAATTTGAATTTGTTTAGCAGAAATTTCTTGTTTCTGATCAGGCTGCGTGGTCGTCTTAATATTTGCCAGCTTATCCATAATTGGTTTAAGTGATTTAAATTCCTGCCAATTAAAGCTGATGCCACTCAGTTCAGCAAAAATTGTACCGGCAAAATACTGCGCACCACTTATAGTTCCCACTGGCGTAAGATGCCGCAAAATTAAATAACCGCTTTGAGCTAAAACAATCACTTGACTTAAATAGGCAATGCAATTGGTAAAGGCTTGGGTAAAGCCAGCCGCCTTAACGTAATCAACAGCATTTTTTCGAACATCTGCAGATCCTTGATTAATTCTTTTAACAATTACTTGGGGTAAATTTGCTAAAAATAAGGTATTGAAGCCATTCAGGACATCATTAATTTTATTAACCAACCGTTCTTGCGCATGGGAGAGTTCAAGCGAACGTTTAGATAACCATTTTGAAAACAAATTAGGCACTACCGCCATAATCGCAGTTAAGATAATAACAGTAGCAAGTAAACTGACCTGAAAATACGCTAAAGTGACTGCTCCCAACAAGATTTCGCTAATCTGTTGTACAATCATCATCAAGTCGTTGACACCAAATTCATTGATCGTATTAATATCATTGGTTAGCCATGAGGCGTAGGTAGCAGTGGTTTGCTGATGAAAAGACTGATAATCCGACTGTGACAACTTTTGGGCCAGATCCTGCCGAATCAGCAGATCAATTTGCTGCTTCAATTTTGTTTGATTGACCGAAATTAAGTAGGTAAAGATTGCGTACATGACATAGGCAGCAGCCATAATTGTGACCCAAATAAAAAACAGTTGGGCATGCAGTTTGGTGACCTGAGTTAGGGCATTTGCACTGGCAATTCCTGCAAGTGTTGAAAACCCTGAATTAATAACAGTTAGGGCAATTACTATACTAAATTGCCACTTAGCTCTTTTAAAATATTTGAATAAGGGCATATTCCTCCTAAAACTTATTTTTTATTAATGTTTTCAATTAATAATATGATATTTTTCATTTTTATTCAATTTTATTTAGCATAAATGCTTTAATTGCAAATATTTAATGCAGTGCTAATATTAAAACATGTATTAAATAATTGAACGTATAAATTAATATTAGATTAATAAATATTGTAAAGTGAGCTGTCAGAGAAGCACTTAAAAATGGTAAAATCACTCAAGGGCATTACGACAACTTTCTCAAGTATCAAAATAAAATTAATACTCAAAAAAGTATTAATATCATCTTGTATCATAAACAACGCCTTAAAAATTGTTTTCAATAATTAGCAAAAGGTTCTCAGAAAATATTTTCTGGGAACCTTTTTAGTTAAATTTATACTAGGTCGTTTTTCTTTTCACTAATGAAACCGGAATAGTAAATTTATGTTCTAAAATATCTTCTCTTTTCAGTATTTTTAATAAATTGGTAGATGAAACCCGGGCAATCTCTGAAGTATTCTGTCTAATCGTGGTTAATTGCAGCTTGCTGGCCACTGGGGTATCGTCAAAACCAACTATACTCAATTGCTCCGGTACTCTAATCCCCTCACCTATTGCAGCCTGATAAATATAACTTGCCACGTTATCATTGATGGCAAAAATACCCAGTTTTTGATGTTCTTTCTGTAGCTTTTTTATCTGCTTAAATATTTTATCTTTGACTAGATAAATCTCGTCTGAATTAGTTTTAGAATTAATAATTATTGGTTTATTTATGCCGCGACTTTTGACCGTTTGCGTGAAACCCAGAATACGGCTCTTATTGCTGGAAAATTCATTATTTTTGTTTGTAAGCATAATAGGATAACAACCTCTATCAACCAAATGGTTAGCGGCTATCACTGCACCCGCGTAATTGTCAGAAGAAGCTGTAATTGTGTTGTTACTTAGTTTGGGTGACCGATCTATAAATACCGTAGGTAAATCTGCCCGGTTTTTGCTTATTGCTCTTTGAGTAGAGATAACCACCAAACCATCAACTATATGATTACTCAACTTCGCGATATATTTTTCTTCTATTTCCGCATTTCTTTCTGTATTGCACACAATAGTTAAATAATCTTTTTCAAAAAAATATTGCTCACATTTTTTAACTATAGCAGCATAATAAGCGTTAGTAATATCGGGTACCAAAATACCAATTATTGCAAGGCTGCCCTTACGCATCCCTTTAGCAATTATATTCTGTGAATAGTGATTTTCCTTAGCTATTTTTAAAATTTTATCCCTGGTTTGATCAGAAAACCTACCCGTATTATTTAACACTCGCGAAACTGTTGAAACTGAAAAGCCACTTAAACGAGCAATATCTTTAATTGATTTTACTGCCATTCTGCAATTTATCCTAATTTAAATTCTATTTTTATTTTTCCAATTTTACTTTACATCTTGTCAACAACATTATACAATAAAAATGTAGTTAGCGGAAACGCTTGCATTAATTAACTTTAAGGCCTTTAAATTAGGCCTATAATTTTTACTGTTTGCGCAAACGTTACCGCATTTTTTGTTATCAAAGCAGGAGGAGAAAAAGCGTGAAAATTAACGATTTAAATGTGCAAATTTATGCTGACGGTGCTGTAATCAGTGACATGGTTAAGGCCAAAGAAAGTGGTGTAGTTAAAGGATTTACTACTAACCCCTCATTAATGAAAAAAGCCGGCGTCACTGACTATCTTAGTTTTGCTAAAGAAGTATTAGCAAAAGTAACTGGTCTGCCTATTTCATTTGAGGTTTTCAGCGATGATTTTGACACAATGGCCAAGGAAGCTCGAAAAATTTCAGCTTTAGGCGAGAACGTTTTTGTAAAAATACCAATTACCAATACCAAAGGTGAATCTTCTGTGCCTTTAATTAAGAAATTATCTGCAGAAGGAATTAAGTTAAACGTTACCGCAATGTTTACATTAGAGCAGACTAAAGATGTATTAGCGGCATTAAAACCCGGCTCGCAGAATATTCTCTCAATTTTTGCCGGTCGTTTGGCAGATACTGGCATCGATCCAATGCCGTTAATGAAAGAAGCGGCAAAACTGTGTCATGAAAATGGTAATGGCTGGCTGTTGTGGGCAAGCTGCCGCGAAGTACTTAATATTTTTCAAGCCGAAGAATGCGGCTGTGACATTATTACGTGCACCGCACCCGTTATTGCCAAATTCCCACTAATTGGAACTTCTCCTAAAGAGCGTTCCTTACAGACAGTCCAAGACTTTAACAAGGATGTTAAAGCGCTGGGATTCTCCATTTTATAAGCTACTGAAAATAAGAAAGTTGAGGCGTTAAAATGTTTTTATCTGCGTTGTTAGTAGCTTTACTCGCTATTATTTCCCAATGGTGGTTTTTTGCCCCAATAACAAGATGTTTAACTTATCCATTGACCACCGGCCTTTTAGTAGGTATTTTTATGGGTAATCCAATGCTGGGAATGCTATCCGGTGCCACTATCCAGCTGGTTTATCTGGGCTGGATCAATACTGGTGGTGTAATGCCGAGTAACACTATGGTTGCCGGTATTTTCGGTACCGCATTAACCATCCTTTCCGGAGCAAATCCTAAATTAGCAGTTACCTTTGCTGTACCTTTCTCATTGATCGGGCTTCTAATGGTAGAAATCTACCAAAGCGTTAACTCATTTTGGGTTCACAGAGCTGATGCCGAATTGGCTAAGGGCAATGTTAAAGCTATCAGGTTCTTAAATTATGTACCTTCATTCATTGTGTCACTGATTGTCTACGGTATTCCTGCCTTTTGTCTAGTATATTTTGGCAAAGGTTGGGCACAAAGCATGTTACGCATGATTCCTAAGAGCTTAACCACTGCACTTGAAGTCGTTGGTGCCATCATGCCTGCTCTAGGTATCGCAATGTTACTTAATTACTTAGGTAAGAAATCACTAGTACCATACTTCTTTATTGGTTTCTTCTTGACCGCTTATCTTAAACTGCAAATTATGGCTGTTGCTATTTTCGCGGGTTTATTAGCCTACCTACTTTACATCAATGAAAAGTTCAGAACTACCGCTACTAATGCTGCACCGGCAAAGAAAAAGGTTAATAGACTAACTTTGCAAAATAGAACAGGAGCACCACAAACTGTAACTCCTGCTGCAGCTGATAGTACTAGTATTGCTCAAGACATTTCCCCATTAAACTATAAAATTAAATTGACCCATAGCGACTTAGTTAAAACTTGGCTATGGGAGCAATCAGACGAGGCCTGCTATAACTATGAAAGGCTGCAGGCTTTGGGTTTAACCAACATGATGATCTACCCTATCCGAAAATTATATCCGCAAAACAAACAGGCAGACGAACTTAAAAAGTACATGGTATTCTTTAACACTGAACCACACATGGTTGGACCTGTTATTCACGGTATTGCACTTTCGATGGAAGAAGCACGTGCAAACGGTGCGAATGTGAGCGCTGAGGATATTAACGGTGTTCGTACAGGATTAATGGGACCCGCAGCAGGTATTGGTGACACAGTACAGCAGGGTATAATCTTCCCAATTTTGGCAAGTATTGGAGCCACTATGGCATTAGAGCGTAATTACTTTGGTCCAATTATGTTCACTGTCGTATTCGAATTGATTATCTATTCTATTGGTTATTTGATGTTTATGTATGGTTATAAAAAAGGTAAGGCTTCAGTTGTATCCATTCTAAAGAGTGGCTTGCTTGATAAAGTCACAAATGCGTTCTCAATTGTAGGCTTAATGGTTGTCGGCACTATGGCAGCCACGAGGGTAACTATTAAAACACCATTAATTTGGCATGTAGGTCAAAGCGTAATTAAGGTGCAGTCTTTATTTAATCAGTTAGCACCCAGTTTAATTCCACTATTAATTACTCTGTTAGTATGGTGGCTTTTAAGAAAGAAAGTTAACGCAAGTATTATTGTTGTCGGCATTTTTGTAATAGGTATTTTATGTTCCTACTTGGGCATCTTGGCAACTATTTAAAGGAGAATTAATTTGATACAAATTATTTTAGCTAGTCATGGTCAATTTTGTTTAGGGTTGAAACAAACCGTGGAAATGATTGCCGGAAAAACAGACTACTTGGAAACAATTTCTTTTAAACCCGGTCAAGATCCTGATAATTATAGGGATAATTTTGAACAAGTATTAAAATCGCAAAATGACCAACCTACATTAGTACTGGTAGATTTAAAGGGTGGTACGCCTTTTAATACGGCAATGTATTTAAAACAAAAATATAATTTAGAACTAGTTACTGGGGTTAATGTGCCTATGCTTTTAAGCATTGTTACTAGTAGAACAGCAAAAAGTTCCATTAGCGATTTGCTCAATATCTGTTTAAATAATGAAAACTGGGGTATTCAAAATAGTAAATTAGGAGGAACACATCATGCAAAACTTAGTCTTAACTAGAATTGATGACCGTTTAATTCATGGTCAAGTCATGACCAAGTGGCTCAAAGAAACCGGAGCACAAAACGTTGTTATTGTGGATGACGCAACATCAAATAATGACTTTATGATTAACGTTTTTGAGCAAGCGGTACCCGAAGATATTGGTATTGGCATATTTAATAAAGAAGACGGCGTCACATTCTTTTCACAACCATTGGAAGCTCCGACCATTATCTTGGTTAAGGTTCCTGAAACTATCGAATATATGGTTGATCATGGTATTGACATTACAGAAGTTGACTTGGGAGGTATGGGAGCAAAAGATGGTCGCTGCACCCTATACCAATACATCTCTACCAGCCCAGCAGAAGACGAATGCTTCGAGCGTTTACTAAATAAAGGTGTAAATGTTTACGTGCAAATAGTACCGCAAAACGAAAAACAGCCAATAAAACCATTACTCACTAAAAAGGATAAATAAATTTTTTATTACTTTTGCTAATAATTAAGAGGATCAGTTTTCATCATTTTGAGTAAAACTGATCCTCTTAGTATATTTACAGCAATATTAAATTGGCTATTCTACCAGCTCTTGACGATAAAGCTGAGCAGTTTTAGAATTAAACGCACACATAATAATCTTCATTTGATAGTCGGCGTTCTGTTCCAGCCAAGTTTTGACGGTCGTAAAAGCAATGTGAGCTGCCCGTGATGCAGGAAAACCATAAGCTCCCGTAGAAATGGCGGGAAAAGCAATACTGTGTAATCCGCGACTTTTAGCTAAATTTAAAGAATTTAAATAGCAGTTTCTTAGTAACTTATCGTCTTGGTTAGAACCTGAATAAATGGGACCCACAGTATGAATGACATACTTTGCCGGTAACTGATAACCATTAGTAATTTTAGCTTGTCCGGTCTCGCAACCGTGCAATTGACGACATTCAGCTAATAATTTGGGTCCTGCCGCACGGTGAATTGCACCATCAACGCCTAAGCCGCCAAGAAGCGACTTATTTGCGGCATTGACAATTGCATCGATTGTTAATTTGGTAATGTCACCCTGAACGATTTTGAGATTTTCCATGATTTTAGCCTCTTTTTATTCTATTCTAAACCTAAAGCTATTTTTGCCAAAACAAAAATGCGATCACATTGTGGTCGCATTTTATGCATTCAACTTCATTTTCTTTAACGTTTTTCAGTTAAAAGTAAGACTTGGTATGGTTTTCTTGGAAGATGAAATTTGTCTTTGTTAGTAATTTCAGCCGCAAAATCTTGTGTTGTTTCCGTCCAAGCGTTAATTAGTTTGGCAGTATATTTCTTGTTTTCAGGTAAAAAGTCCAAGATAACAAATTCAGACCCATTGTCGCCAAAATAAACCAGCCATTTATCTTCTTCAGGGTTTGAACCAACCGCGTAGTCCCAGTGGGGACCGGATGTAGCTTGAGGCTTTACCCAGCTAAAACCGTTATCTTGGAGCAGGTCATTTAAGAAATTAATTTTCTTTTGACTTTCTCCGTATAACTTACCTCCATGTGCCCACCAGATCGGTCGGTCAGTATTAGGCTTGTCAATGTAAGTTTCGCCGTGTGTACAACCACCACCACGCAAGATGACCCGCCAGAAGCTGTCCATCATTCCTTGAGCCGTATTATCACCCCAGCCAAATTCAATATTGCCTTCATAGCGGCATTCATCAACCACTACCGGCTTTTGGTATTCAGCAATCCATTTAGGCACCATGAATAAATTATCAGTTTGGATACTTAAGTGCGTGATCCACGGCTTAGTATGATCATACCAATTTTTAATTGTGTCTTTATGCTGAGGGGGATCATAAAAGTTATGGATTGATTCCAAGTGGTTAGACGGATCTTTTTCACAAACATACTGTCCGATTACATCCCAATCTTTTAGCGGAATTTGTCCACACATATCCATTAAATCGTACTCATTGGCTAACGACCACCAAACATTCTTATACGATGCCAAACGGGCAACTATATATTTTACATATTCTAAGTTATTCTTCAGCCCCATACGGGCAAAGCCCCAGCGGTCATAGGGGCTGAATAAAATCAGATCAGCTTCTATTCCCAGCTCATCCAGCTTGTCAATATTATTCTCCAGGTTTTGGAAGTACTGGGGCACTGGACGGGTAAAATCAAAGCCAGTATTGGCACCATCAAAGACCCAATCAGTTCCTCCGCGCTTAACATTAGGCTGACCTGCGAAAGGATAGATTTCAGGTTCATTATTGTTATAGTCATAGCTTTTCGGAAAAACCAGCATTCTAATTTTATTGAAACTATTCTCTTTCAAAGTTTGAATAGTCTGCTTTTGGATATTTGCTGGTTGAACAGTCCAAGCATAAGCTGTAGTGCCAAACGGAATAAAACCTGTGCCGTCCGCATAGGCGAAATGAGTTTTACCGGCAACCCGAACCGGTCCATGATTATTGGCTTCAGCGTTTGTAACTGTAAAATGAACCTCTATTTTATCAAGAGCAGGTATATTAGAAGCTGTAGTCAAGGTATATTCGCCCACTTGTTCCGGCATATACCTAATCTTGTAAATACCATTGCCATCATAAAAACCGTCAACGGTGACAAAATGATTGTTATGGTTGATCGTTCCAGTCAAGTTGACATCTCTAAACGGATTACCATTTTTTGGTCCATCTAGGGCTAATTCATATCTGTGCCATTTTTCAATTGTCGTCATTTTAAATAACTCCCCTCTTTAAGCTACGCCACATTTCTAGCTTTATTACTGCCTTTACTTCTAAGAATTGCCATTATTACAAAGACAACTGCTATTAGGCCCAATATACCTGCACTAATCTTCATTTGATCAACTGCCGTACTTAAGCCCGTTATTTTGCATAAGATCGAAATAACATAAGGAGAAGCAAATGCACCTAAATTATTGCAGACTTGCGCAATTGAAATAATCATATTACTGATTGAGCCGTCAACTTCTCCCAAGATTGTGTCATAAACATAAGGGATAATTAAGTTGGCAATCATCATTAATAGTAAACCGATAAAGAAAATAGCCATATTGCCTGCTTTTAAGCAAACAATAAAGCCAACCGCACCGCAGGCAACTGCTACTGCCGGAGTAAAGTGCTTTAACATCTTATAGATTTTCGAATATGCCATAGAAATCACCGCGCCAATTAGGCCCGCGATTGCGATTTCTGTAGAAAGTGCACCCTGATTGGCAAGATGATTCTGTTCAATAGCTAAAGCCGAAGCTGTAGCTTCAACCATAAAAGCTGAAAAGAATAGAAACAGCATCAAAAAGGCAACATATATTAAACCGGGTATTTTAACTTGCTTTTTCGTTTGGGTATTATTCACTGCAGCACTTTGCCCTTCAACAGTCGTTTCCTGCTCCATTTTTGGTGTGTAGCCCATCATAAAGAGAACTAAGAACGGAATTACAATTAAAAAGTACAAGAAGGTTGCTTGCCATTTGATTCCCAAAAGCAAGCCGGAAACAAAGGTCATCGAGCTGTTACCCAGAGTCCCCATAGCTCCTTGAATACCAATTAAAGTCTTTTGTTCTTCACCACTAAAGCAGTCACCAATTAAAGAAACGGCAAGGGATGTAAACAGCCCTATACCTGCTCCAACCAACAAACGGCTAATCACAATAATAGTAAAATTATTAACAAAAAACGGAATAATACCACCAATTACAGCTACAATCATGCCTATGATTACGGTATTTCTTTTACCAAACCACTTAATGACAGCATTGCTGAACAAGATGAACAACATGATTGTGAATGATGGAATAGTAAATAATGCCTGCACCGAAGTCACAGATTCATGGGGAAAAGATTTGGCAATTAGAGGTATCGCCGCCAGGTTAGAACCAGCAACCTGCAAAAAAAGTGAGATCCCTAAAATTCCTACTTTGAGTTTCCAGTTACCCTTATTTTTCTCCCGCAAATTTTCAACGTTCATAATTAAACTCCTTTCTAAAGTATTAGGTTTGACGTTGATTTACATTTTTATATTATCTTGTAACCGGTTACAAAGCAATAGCGATTTACTTAACTATGACTAAAATAGTATAAATTAATTTATGAGTTATAATAAAAATGTAACCCATTACAGTAATTAAAAAAGGATCAATCATGTCTACTATTAAAGATGTGGCTAAATTAGCCGGAGTTTCTGTAGCTACTGTTTCTCGAATTATTAATGATTCGCCTAACGTCAGCCCTGCTACTAGAAAAAAAGTCGAACGAGTTATCAAAGAAATAAATTATCAGCCTAATCAAGTAGCACGAACTTTATACCAAAAAAAATCGCGGATGATTGGCATCATTATCCCCGACCTAAACAACCGTTTTTATGCCCAAATTATTGACGGCATTCAATCTATTCTCCAAAAAAAAGGCTATTCTGCGCTAATTTCTTTTAGCGCCAATTCAAATAAAAAAAACTATTTGAATTTTATTAACGAGTTCCAAAAAAATAATATTGACGGCATTATCACTGCCGCTTTTGATATGCCAGCTACTTTAAACTTGGCAACACCTCTTGTAATGTATGATAGCGCTAATATTGATGATAATGTTGCCCGCATAGTTTCAGACAATATCAAAGGTGGCAAAGACTGTATTTCTCTATTGCAAAATCAGGCAACTAGGGTAATGATTCAGCATTGGCCGCTGAGATTGCCAACAGTAAGGGAAAGAGTAGAGTCACTAGTTAACGAGCTAAACAAGCTTAATATTCCCTACATGCTTAAAAAGGTTTCCGAAACCGATCCTGAGAAAGCTGCGCAAGAAGTCTTAAAGAAAAGCAATCGTTTTGACGCTGTAATTGCAGTTAATGATATCTATGCTGCGGAAATTATTAAGGAAGCTCAACGGCGTAATCTTAAAATCCCAGCTGATTTTCAACTTATAGGCTATGATAATAACGTGCTATGCGAATATACTACGCCTACAATTTCTACAATTGACCAACAGCCTAAATTGATTGGTCAAACTGCAGCAAGGCGATTATTAGATTTAATCAATGGAAAGAAATCTAGTCAAAATAGTATTATTAACGTCATTCCTATTAAAAGAAATTCGACATATTAAATAAAATAGGAGCTTAAAGTCTAACTTTAAGCTCCTATTCATTTTTATTAATAATCTATCAACAATTGGTTTTATTATTTGTTGTAAACTTGCTTCTTAAATGAAGCTACATTATTCTTAGTAATAATCTTGACTGCTACCTTGTCGTTCTTAGGAACCTTCTTATTCTGGTAGTGATCGTAAACTTTTTGGACAGATTCTTGACCTATCTTATTCCATTGCTGACCAACAGTAGCCGTAATTTGACCCTTTTGAATTAAATTCAAGCTGGCAAGAGTACCATCAAAACCAATGATAGTTATTTTCTTGTTAGCTGCTTTAACAGCTCGAGCTGCACCAACTGCTTCTTCGTCGTTTTGGGCAAAAATACCTTTAATATCGCTATGAGCTTGTAAAATGTTTTCGGTAACGGTCAGGGCCTTGGCACGGTCAAACTGAGCGGTCTGCTTAGTCACAATATTTAATTTCTTATCACCAATACTATCAAAGCCTTTACCACGTTCACGTGTGGCAGAAGCTCCAGGAATTCCTTGAATTTCAGCAATTTTAGCATTTTCGCCTAATTTTTCAATTAACCAATTAGCAGCTTTTTTACCTCCGGCAATATTGTCAGAAGCAACTGTTGAAACTACTTTGCCGGAGTCAGCACTACGGTCAACACAGATTACAGGAATTTTAGCATCATTAGCTTTTTTAACTACTGTAGAAATAGCTGAAGAATCACAAGGGTTGATAATTAAGGCATCTACCTTTTGTGTGATTAAATCTTCAACGTCGTTATTTTGCTTTGAAGTATCATTATTTGCGTCATCGATGATGACTTTTGAACCATGCTTTTTAGCATAGTCACTAATAACATTCTTTAAATTAACAAATGCGGGGTTAGTCAATGTTGAGATAGACACACCAATTTTCAAATCTTTTGGTGCCTTCTTTTCTACTTTAGAAGACGAACCCGAACTGTTGCTTAAGCCTGTGGAACCACAGCCCGCAAGTATTCCCCCTGCTAAAAGCAAGACAGAAGCTCCAGTAGCAATTTTCATCAATCGTTTGGAAAAATTTTTAATATTCATCATTATTTCTCCTCTAAAAATAATTTTATTCCCTGTTCTTTTGTGTTTGGGAATCAATCATAACCGCAATTAAAATTACGACACCTTTAACAATTTGTTGATAGAAACTATTAATCCCGAGTAAATTCATACCATTGCTTAAAGAAGCAATTAACAAAGCACCCACGAGAGTCCCTGCCATTCTTCCTTTACCGCCCATCAGGCTGGCACCACCAATAACAGTGGAAGCAATAGCGTCCATTTCATAAGACATACCTGCATCGGGCTGGGCTGAACCTAATCTTGAAGTTAGTATAAAGCCAGCCAAAGCCGCAAATAAACCAGAAATCGTGTAGATAATAATCAATAATTTCTTAGTTTTAACACCGGCCACAAACGCAGCTTTTTCATTGCCGCCTAACGCGAAGGTCTTACGACCAAAAGCAGTTTTATGAAGTAGAACATAGCAAATAATAAATGCAATCAGAGTAATAATTACTGGAAATGGAATACCAAATAAATAGCCTTGCCCTACAAATTGGAAGAAAAAGCTGGTATTCATTTTACCGCCAGTAATAGGATTGCCACCTGTGAAGACATATGTGGCACCGCGCCAAATAGTCATAGTAGCCAAGGTGGCAATAAAGGGGGTAACTTTGCCCCAGGTGATGAATACACCATTGAGTGCCCCCAATAAAGCTCCGATTGCAAGGCCAATTAATGCGGCAAGCCAAGCAGGTGTGCCTCCTAGAATCAAGCTGGCACTGATAGCTCCTGTGAAAGCCAAAATAGAACCGACAGATAAATCAATACCGGAAGTAAGAATAACAAATGTCATTCCAAAGGCGATTAGAGCGTTGACCGATGCTTGACGAAGCAAATTTAATAAGTTATTTGGCGCAATAAATTGAGGGTTTAAAACTGTAATAATAATTACTAAAATTATTAAAGCCACGAGCGCCATGTATTTCGTAAAATCAAATTTCTTTTTTGTTGTTTTTGCCTTGTCCATTCTACTTTCCTCCTGTAGCTAATTTCATCACTTGTTCTTGAGTTGCACCTTGGGCATTAATGACGCCCATTTGTTTACCTTCATACAGCACTTCAATACGATCACTCATACTAAGAACTTCAGGCAGGTCACTAGAAATCATTATGATGGCTACGTGTCTGTCGGTTAACTGATTCATCAGTTCATAAATTTCTTTCTTGGCACCTACGTCAACTCCACGAGTTGGTTCATCCAAAATTAAAATCTTGGAGCCGCTGCCAACCCATTTAGCTAAAACAACCTTTTGCTGGTTACCGCCTGACAAGCTGCCGGCCGTTACTTGCGCATTATTAGCCTTCACTGTTAGCCGCTTAATCAGCATGTCAGCAAATTTATCTTCTGCTTTTTTGTCAATAATGCCATGCTTACGGAAAGTATCAATACTTGGCAGGGCAATATTATCTTCTAAAGATTGTTCAGTAATCAGACCCTCATTTTTTCTATCTTCAGTTAAAAAGCCAATGCCCTTTTTAATGGAGACGCTGGGACTGGTTAGTTTTGTTTCCTTGCCAGCGACATAGATTTTACCGGAGCTTAATTTGTCAATTCCAAATAAGGCTCTCATGGTTTCCGTTCTGCCAGCTCCCATCAAGCCGGAAAATCCTAAAATTTCTCCTTCGTGGACTTCAAAACTGATATCGTGAAACTTTTCTCCTGATAAATGTTCAGCTTTTAATGCCACTTCTCCCAAATGCGGGTGGCGGCCAGGGTAATAGTCACCAATGTCACGCCCTACCATGTCGTGAACAATTTGATTTTCGGCAACGTCTTTGGTCTGATAAGTGTTGACTGATAAGCCATCACGCATAACTGTTACCCGGTCACATATTTGCCAAAGTTCTTCCATTCTGTGCGAGATGTAAATAAAGCCGACGTTATTGGACTTTAATTCTCTAATTGTTTTGAATAAAATAGCAGTTTCATTCTCAGTCAGTGCGGCAGTAGGCTCGTCCATAATAATTATTTTGGCGTTAATCATCAGAGACTTAGCTATTTCCACCATTTGTTGCTGACCTACAGTCAAGTCGCCCATTTTACTGTCAACATCAATGTCTGAACCTAAATTCACCAAATACTGCCGGGCTTCTTTTCTCATTTTCTTTTGATCAACTAGGCCCAGCTTAGTTTTAATTTCTTTATTCAAAAACATATTATCGACAACGCTCATTTCGGCAAAGTTGTTCATTTCTTGGTGAATAAAACTGATGCCATGATGTTCCGCGTCTAATGCGCTGGCGTAGGTAGTGTCGTGGTTGTCAACTTTAATTGTGCCTGCGTCTTTTTTTAGTAAGCCAGTTAAAATATTCATTAAAGTAGACTTGCCGGCGCCGTTTTCGCCCATTAACGCATGGACTTCGCCAGAATGAACGTCAAAATCCACGCCCCGTAAAACTTTATTGGTTCCAAAAGATTTTTCAATCCCTTTCATTTCAATTTGCATGAAAAGGCTCACCTCCTAAAAAATCACACCACTTTCGAGAATTACGTTTGAGAAAGGCGTCTCTTCTCCTGTTCGAATAAAAGCTTTTGCCCTGCGTAAATCCTGCTTTAATTCACTGTGAGGAATAAACTCAATTTCAACGTTTGGCAAAATTGCTTTAATGTTTTCTAACTGCTGTGGGTTCTGTTTCTTAATTTCCTCAGCAACATAAACTTTTTGCACAGCCAATTCTTTAAGAACTTCTTTTAAAACTTGCGTAAATGAGGGAAGGTTGGCAGAAACTGCCAAATCAATTTTTTCTGTTTCTGGCGGTACGGGCGTACCCGCATCACCAATTCCTAGCCAATCCATGTGCCCCATATCAGCCACGACACGAGAGATATTAGAATTTAAAATACCTGTTTTCTTCATATTAATCTTCCTTTCCGTACACCTGCTCAACCTTTTCTCTGGTAGGAATTGAAGGTTGCGCACCCATAACTTCAATGGTGATTGATGAAGCTTTTTGACCATAATCAATCGCTTCAAAAATATTTGAAAAATCTGGTTTTAATATGGATGTCATTGCACCAACGAAAGTATCTCCGGCTCCCGTAGTATCTACTACATGGACTTTGTGTGCAGGAACTAATTGACTGATAGAGCCAATCGAACAGTGTACTCCGCGCGAACCTAAAGTAATTAATGTTACTTTTACTCCCTTTTTCTTAAAATACATATCTGTTTCGTGCATTGCATTTTGGTCTTTGACTTTGATGCCTGTAATAAAGGCACTTTCTGTTTCGTTAGGAGTAATAATGTCCGTTAATTCCAGTAGTTCATCACTAATTTTTGCGGCTGGAGCAGGATTTAAGATAGTTATCACGTTATGTTTTTTAGCAATCTTAAAAGCCTCAAGAGTTGCTTTAATTGGCGTTTCAAACTGCGCAATAATGTACTGAGACTTTGCAATCACATCTTCTGCTTTAACTATCTGCTTATGACTAATTAAACTGTTAGCTCCGGCATAAACCAAAATACTGTTTTGCCCATTCTTATCAAGCAAAATTGTAGCCGCACCTGTTTGCTCGTTTTCTTTAACTTCGACGTTAGCTAAATCAATGTTTTCTTTGCCCATTGTTTCCAGCATAAATTTTCCTGCAGTATCGTTGCCTACTGCGCCGATAAAATGAACAGTAGCACCGCTACGCTGTGCAGCCACTGCTTGATTAGCTCCTTTCCCGCCACCAGCATACGTTTTCTTATTTACTTGGAGCGTTTCACCAGGTAACGGGATATGAGTAATGTGATAAGTAGTATCTAAATTGATACTGCCAAGAACCGAGATATTAATACTCATGTTTTCCCCCTCTCACTAAAAACAAGTATTAAGCTTTATCTGACTTAAGGCTTTAATATACAGAGCCTTACACAAATTTCATTATCCCAGTTAATGCAATCGCTTTCAATAGCAGTTGATAATAAAATTTTATTTTAGTTTTGGTTTAGTTGCCGTTAGAGCACAAAAAAGGCAAGAATATAGGAATATTCTTGCCTTAACAAATACTAACTTTAAAAAGTAATTTTTATTTATCAGTTAAAATTGATTCATAGTCGCCGTACCAATATGCTGCAACTTTATCTTTAATCGGGTCAAAATAATCTGGTTCAACGTTAATGTACTTTCCTGCTTCAGCAAGAATTGGCACAACGTCGGCACGGACGCCAGCCATGTGGTGAATATAAGGACCATAGACATATTTTGCTTCAAAACGGTTTAGATCCTTAAATTCAAACCAAGCATAAGTTCCTTGTTCATACGGACCCGCACAAGTTTTAGCATTGCCCAGCAGCATAGAATACTTGCCGTGGTCACCGTCAAAACGAACTAAAGTATAAGTGCCGTCTTTAGCCTGAAAAGCAGCAGAACCGGGATAATCAAATACAAAGTGCGATGGTGGCAAAACCGGACGGTTTTTAGCCGTTTGGAAGGCAAATGTACCCAGATGCTGCAACAATTCGCCGTTTTCGTTTTCAGGATGGCGGCAGTTGACATCAGCAAATAACGCTCTTTCATCCCCAAGCGTAGCAGATTCTGCCAAGACTTCTGAAATTGCCCCGTTAATATCGGTCTCGCAGGTTACCGGCAGTCCTTCTGTTTGGAGCAAAGCCTCAGAAGCATACGGCAAAATTCCGATTTCATGCTGTAGCTCTGTCCAGCACTGAATAGTGCCGCAATTGCAGCCATATTGTTTCATTTTATCTTGCATAGCCAATTTCAAAGCAGCGACTTTAGTAAAATCATCTTCCTTAATTTTAATATCTGCCCATTTTCTAAAAGTATCTTTAGTCTCTGAAATGCGCGGATCGTTATTCTTAATTAAATCATTCATATATGAAGTAAGCTCACCTAAGGGGATTGGTGAAAGTTGGATACCGAATTTTTCCAGTAATTCGCCTTCATTGACAATAACTGACCAAAAATCAAAGGGACGAGGACCTATCTGCAAAACACGGGTATTCCTAAAGGTTTTCACAACATTGCATACCTTCACAAAATCAATTACTCCGCGGCTGAATGACGGATCAGCAATATCGCTGTTTCTAATATAGGTAAAAGGAACATTAAAGTGACGCAGAACTTTACCAATAGCAAATAGACCACATTGCGTATCACGTCTCCTTGAGCCATCAGGAGCCGGTGCCTCGTCTTTTGGCCCCCACAAAAGAACAGGTACGTTGAATTTAGCTGCTAGACGTGCAACTTCATACTCGGTACCAAAATTTTCGTTTGCAATAAACAAACCATCAATAGCCGCCGCTTTAAACTTCTGGGTTATTTTTTCAAGTCCGTCATCATCATAAAGAAGTCCATCATCATTAACTTCTTTAATATCAACGTAGTTAATTCCCAATTCATCTAATTTTTTACGGGTTTTATCTGCAAATTCAATCGCTGCTGTTGCTGAGAAAATGTTTCTTCTAGTTGGTACAAAGCCAATTTTTATTTTTTGTAAACTTTTATTATTAACCATTAAAAAAGAGCCTCCTAATTGTTTATATTTGTATTCGCTTCCAAAGCAAAATATAAACTAAACTAGAAGACCATTCAATACTGTTTTTACTTAATTAGACTAAACTATTTTTATAATGATTCCCTTTTAACCAATTTGGTTGAGATAAAGCACTTTTGGGGCAGCCAATTGTGGTCAGCAGCTTTGTTTTGTAATTGATTAATTGCTTGGCTGACAATCTGCGTTATCGGTACGTGAATCGTTGTTAATTCCGGCGTAACCATCGTGTCTTCAAAAATATCATCAAAGCCCATAATTGCTATATCTTGGGGCACTCTAATCTTTTCTTTGGTAAATTCTTTGACCAAACGTAGGGCCATATAATCATTTTCACAAAAAAGCACTTCAGGAAAAACTTTGCTCAAATGGATAAATTGCGGCAAGGCTCCTCTAAGTTCAGTAGGATTTAAGCTAAAAATAAATTCCGGCGGAATTTCAATGTTTTTCTCTTTTAGGGCCTGGGTAAAGCCTGCCCGTCTTTGCGCAAAATTGGGAATACTATGATTAGAAGCAACATAGCCTATTTTCCGATAACCTTTAGCCAAAATATATTTTCCTGCTAAATATGCCCCCTGAAAATTATCAATTGAGATAAAATCCGCATTTACATCTTTAAAATACGTATCAATAAAAATCACATTTTTTAGTTTTTGATTTATTAATTTAACCTGCTTTTTATTCAGATCGGTTGCCAGCACAATTGAAGCCTTAGACTGCAGCAATGCTGTATTTTCATTCAGGTTATCTTGCAAGTGATTGATATCCAGTTGCACAATTTGGACTTGTCCGCCAAAACCGCCAATATTTTGCGTTAAGTTGGATATTAAGGTGTCAAAAAAGGGCAGGCTGGCATAGCTCCGATTCATCATTCCAGCTCGATCGCGAATAATAATCAGACTGATACTGGCTAATTTGCGAACCCCGCCTTTTTTATGCTTGCGTAGCGGCTCATAGCCTTGATCTTTAATAACCTTAAAAATCTTTTTTCTGGTTTTTTCGCTTACACCCGGCTTGCCATTTAGAGCAAAAGAAACAGCGGCTTTAGAAACGCCTGCCATTTTTGCAATATCACTCATTTTTAGGTTCAAAAAATCATCTCTTTAATAATATTGTTTACTAATATAAGCTAAACTAATTAATCAATATAACTAAACTAGTTATAAGCATGATACTCTATCAGTGTAAGCAATTACAAGTAATTATTTTTGATAATGAGGTGTTTTCATGAATATTCTTGAATTAAAAAAGAAGGCTGTTGCGCTAAGAAAGAGAACGTGGCAGCTAATCTATAATCACCAAAACGGTCACACCGGTTCTGACTTATCCTGTGCTGATATCTTAGTTGCTTTATACTATGCGGTTATGAACCAAAACGCAGAAAATATTGGTCAAAAAGATATTGACACGTATATTCAAAGTAAGGGTCATGCTGTTGAAATCTGGTACGAAATTTTAGCTGATAAAGGTTATATAGATCGCGTTGACCTTGAAAAAAGGTACTCTACTTTTAACAGCCCCTATATTGGCCATCCAACTACTGAAGTCAAAGGCATGGAATTTCATACGGGCTCACTGGGTCATGGGCTAGGTTTAGGCGTTGGTGTCGCTCTTGCAGCTAAGATGAAGCAGTCACGCAAACACATTTACGTTTTAATGGGTGACGGTGAACAAGCTGAAGGGTCAATTTGGGAAGCCGCAATGGCAGCTGGCAATTATAACTTAGACAATCTCACGGCCATTATTGACCACAATGATCTGCAAATTTCCGGCACTACCGATTCAGTGATGCGCTCAAACCCGCTAAGTACCAAATACCGCGCATTCAACTGGGATGTTTTGGAAGTTAATGGCAATAATATGGGCGATGTGGTTAATGTTTTAACCAAACCAAATGACACTAATAAGCCACGCCTGATTATTGCTAATACGGTCAAGGGCAAAGGTATTTCAGCAGCCGAAAACAGAGCGGATTGGCACCATAAAATTCCTACTGCAACTGAATACCAAGCAGGACTACAGGAATTAGATGCACAAATGGAGGCGTTAAATAATGAATAAGTTGGATGAAAAATTAACTGCAAATGCAGTCATTGCAAAAACGCTCGACGAGGCAACTGCTGGCGATCCAGATTTAATAGTGGTCACATGCGATTCTCGGGGATCGGCAGGACTAGTTCCCTTCACAAACGCACATCCCGACAGAACGATAGAAATGGGCATAGCTGAACAAAATGCCGTAACTGTAGCCGCAGGTATGGCTCATGAAGGTAAGCATCCCTATGTCTTTTCTCCAGCTTCATTTCTGGCAATGCGAGCAATTGAACAAGTCAAAGTTGATGTAGCATTTAACCGTAATAACGTTAAACTCATCGGTATTTCTGGCGGTAATTCATACACTTGGCTGGGCAATACCCACCATTCACTTAACGATGTGGCAATTACGCGGGCAATTCCCGATCTCGAAGTCTACCAGCCATGTGATAAATACCAAATCAAAGCACTATTCAAATATCTGCTTAAGTCAGATAAGCCTGCTTATGTGCGCATTGGTAAACGTAAACTGGACAATGTTTACCACGAAGACTTCCATTTCACTCCCGGCAAGGCCAAAGTAATTCTTCCTGGTAAAGACGTCTGCCTAATCTCTACTGGCGAGACGTTATACTTTACCCTTCAAGCCGCTAAAGAACTGGCTAAAGACGGCATACAAGCTGCAGTGGTTGATCTGGCTTCAATTAAGCCGCTTGATACCGAAATGATTGCCGCCTTAGCACAAAAATTTAATTATTTAGTAACTATAGAAGAACATGATGTTATTAACGGTATCGGTGCCGCCATAGCATGTGAAGTGGCAAAGTACGGTCATGCCAAACTTAAAATTTTAGGCTTTCCAGACGAACCAGCAATTCAAGGAACACAAGACGAAGTCTTTCATTATTATGGACTTGACATCGCCGGCATCAAGAAGTCTGTCAAAAATTTTTTATCTAAATAGAAGCCGGTAATTTATGCCTGAAGAATATGTTTTAACAATTGATCAGAGTACGCAGAGTACAAAAGTTCTTCTGATTGATCAAAATAACCAGATTTTTTGGAAAACCAGCTTGCCTCATAAACAAATAGTCAGCAGGAACGGATGGATTAGCCACGATCTAAGTGAAATTAAGACTAATTTGAAAAAGCTCTTTGAAGCTGCCCTTATGCAGGTCAAACCTGACCAACTGACAGCCTTAGCAATCACAAATCAACGTGAATCTGCAGCTGCCTGGTCGAAAAAAACAGGTGCGCCCCTTTGTAACACAATAGTTTGGCAGGACAATCGTGCTGAAAAACTGATCAAATCTATCTCTCATCCAAAATTAGCAGAAACAGTCAAAACAAAAACTGGCTTGGCGCTCTCGCCCTACTTTACCGGAGCTAAATGGAGCTGGATGCTGCTTCATGAGTCCAAAGTAATTCAAGCCCAGGAAAAAGACGACCTCTGTTTAGGGACTATGGACAGTTGGTTAATTTATCAGTTAACTAATAAAAATAGTTTTAAAACTGAGCCTTCAAATGCCTGCCGGACCCAGTTAATGAATATTCATACAGGAAAATGGGATCAAGAGTTAGGAGCTATTTTTGGTATCGCAATTGAAAGCCTGCCTGAAATCGTTGACTCTAACTCCCACTTTGGTGATACAAATTTATTCGGACTGCTTAACCACTCTATCCCGATCATGAGTGTTCTGGGTGACTCACAGGCTGCGTTATATGCTCATGGCTGTTTTAATGCAGGAGATTTTAAGGTTACCTTTGGGACAGGTTCTTCCGTAATGCTCAATATTGGCAGCAATCTGCCGCAAAGTATTCAAAATAAACTTAATACTTCAATTGCCTGGTCTTTAAATGGGCAAATTTCCTATGTGCTTGAAGGTAACATTAATTACGCTGGCGCCTGCATTACTTGGCTAAAGGATAACTTAAAGCTGATTAGTTCACCTAAAGAAACCAGTAATTTAGCATTGGCAGCTAATCGCAACGATCACACCTGTTTAATCCCGGCCTTTGCGGGACTAGGCGCACCCTACTGGCAGCCGGATATGAAAGCGGCTTTTGTCGGAATGACGACTATCACTGGTAAAAACGAACTGGTAAAAGCGACCTTAGATTCATTAGTTTACCAAATTAGCGACACTATTAGTGAACTGAAAAAATTATTTCCGCAAATTAACCGGGAACTTAACGTTGATGGCGGGATGATTCAAAATCAATATTTAATGCAATATTTAAGCGATATTACCCAAATGCAAGTTAAACTTGCTGCTGTTTCAGAATTGAGTGCCTTAGGAACAGCTATGAATGCTATGAGCCATAATAATAAAATAGCCGCAGTTAAGGTTTATTCACCTAAAATGAAGTTTTCACAAGCACAACTATACCGCAAAGACTGGGAAAATTGGCTTAATATCCTTTCAACAAACCAAAGCGCATTATAAAAAGAGCACATTTTTGCTAATTTAATTAAGACAATTACAAATCTTATTATGAAAACGTTAAGATAGTTGGCACACATGCAATGCAATTGTCGTATACTAAAAAGAGATGGGTTCAGTAAATCATTAGTTTAATTAGTAATTCTGAATCAATATTCTTACTCGGAGTTATTTTAACGATGCGCAATGATATCTTTATTTATGTCTATGACGTTATTTTCATACTTCTTTTTATGAGCGTAGTTTGTAACTGCGCCGTTGTTTATAACTTATCAAAAAAGAAGCTCTTTTTACTGTTGAAATGGCTATTTATCTCTTTTATTTTTGAAAGTACTTTTGAAACAGGCTATGAGTTTGTAACTCGCAGCATTATTGCTATTGGCAGTCGAAAAATAATCTTAAACTACTGGTATTTGCTGGTGGAATTTACCATTACTTTTGGTGAAAATATTATTACTATCTTCTGTCTTAACGAACTAACTAATATGAATAAAAAGTTACCTGTAATCCTAATAGCCAATATTTTGGCGCTAACTTCTTTAATCATAGAAGTAATTTTTCTTACTACCCTCAATCCAGCCGATTGGTATATTGCAGGTAAAAGCACTAATCAAATCTGCCAATTCATTATTTTGCTGCTTTTTTGTCTGCCTTGGAAAAAACTGCCCCAGAACCAGCAAATATTTTATATGTGTTCGTTTATTGCGCTGGGGTTGTCTTTAATTGAAATTGGTGCCTTTTCAAAATGGCAAAGACTTATTGATGTTAAATTTCCGTTTTACGAAAATCACGTCAACTTAATTGAAGACGGTTATTACTTTATTTTAGCTATTGTTATTTTATTTATTACAAAACACGAACATGAAGAATACACCCACAGACAAGTGGAAAATTTGGTGCAACAACGGCTTAGTGAATATACTGTGCAAAAATATGAAAATAAAGATTTATCTTTTCAAAAAGCAGAAGTTCACGAATTCTGTGATCATTATGGCTTGACCAAAAGAGAAGTTGATGTCTTGCTGTTAGTTTTGCAAGGTGAAAGCAACCAAGCAATTGCAGATAAACTATATATTACTGTAGGTACGGTTAAGGCTCACGTCCACAATATTTTAAATAAAATGGAAGTATCCCGCAGAAGCCAACTGATTAATAAATTTTTGAATTACCACTAGATAATCATTTTGCTTTGTAACGCCGCTATAGCGGCTAAATCCAGGCTCATTTTGAAATATGAGCCTGGATTTTTTAATGCCCGTTAAGCTTAAGCTCATAGTCCTTGTAGCCCAAAGATATAAAGAAATATATCTTTAGGTTAATGTGAAAACAGTGTTTTTGCGGATAATGAATTGTAGCGCATGTGTTATTAGTCACATGGGTAAATTTAGTGAAAGAGATGGGAATTATGGAAGCAGATTATGTTTTAACAGGAAAAATTTTTACTGCTGCTCAAAAGCATAAATATGTTGAGGCAGTTGCTGTTAAAGATGGTAAATTTGTTTATGTAGGCTCTAAAGACGGAGCGAAATCTTATATTGGTCCTAAGACCGAATATATTGTTAATAACGACGGACTATTTATCCCGGGAATGACAGATAGCCATATGCACTTTTCATCTGGTGCAACTGAAGGAATGTATAAGATTCAGTTAGCTGGTGGTAAAAGTGTCGATGATTACACGAAGATTATCAAAAAATACGTTGATGAACATCCAGATCGTGATTATTACATGGGTACCGGCTGGGAAAATGCTATTATTGCCGAAAGACCCGACAAATCATGGATTGATGCTGCATGCAGCGATAAACCGGTATTATTGCAATCAGTTGACGGACACTCTTACATTGTTAACAGTAAGGCCCTTGAAAATGCTGGCATCGGCAAAGGCTATGTTTCCAAAGAAAAAGGTGAATTCGTTCTTGATCCTAAGACCAAAGAACCCACTGGCTTAGTTCGCGAATGGGCAATGGGCGATATCTTAAAGACAGTTCCGGATTATACGGTTGAAGAAATTAAAAAAGCCGTTTTATGGCTGCAAGATCGTTTATTATCAATGGGTTTGACTTCAATCTACGAACCAATTTTGCGTGATGAAACAAGGGCACAACAGGCTCTGGAAGAATTGGATATCGAAGGAAAATTAAAATTAAAGGTCGTATCAGGCTTTCACATTAGACCTGAGCACGATAGTCCCGACAAATTAGACGATTTTGCTGCTATTCGCGATGCTTACCATGGTAAACATTATAAGTGCAACAACCTGAAGTTTGTCGTTGATGGCGTGGTTGAATCAGCCACGGCTTACTTCTTTGACGACTATGTTCATAAACCGGGATACCGGGGTAACTTCAACTGCACACAAGAGCAATTAAACAACATGATGCGGCGGGCTAAAGAGAAGGGCTTCCAAGTTCACTGCCACGTTATTGGAGATGCCGCAATTGATGCAGCTTTGACTGGAATTGAGTATGCACAAGCCAAAAAGCCTAAAAAAGATTGGCGCCCAACTTTAACTCACCTGCAGGTCATTCGTGAAAGTGACATTGCCAGAATGGCTAAAGACAAAGTCATTGCTGCTTGTGATCCAGCTTGGTTCTTCAAGGACCCAATTTACTTTGACGCTTTGGAAGTTAAGTATTTGGGCTTAGAAAGAGCCTCACGTGAATACAAGTTAAAGTCATTTTGGGATCAAGGCGTTCTGGTATCTGCCGCAACTGATTTCCCAGTGACTAATCCTGATCCAATGGAAACCATCGAAGTTGGCGTTACCAGATGTGCTCCCGGCGATAAGAGTGAAAAGACTGTCTTGGACCCAACTGAAAGAGTCAGTGTCGAACAAATGCTCACCAGTTACACGATTAATGGTGCTTTCCAAAACTTCCGTGAAAAAGAAACGGGTTCAATCGAAGTTGGTAAAGCCGCTGATATGGTTCTACTTGATCAAGACTTATTTACAATTAATCCACATGACATCCACAATACTAAGCCAATCTTCACGATGATTGACGGTAAAATGGTTTACTCGAGAGGTAAGAAGTAGCATGGCAGAAGAAAAAACTAACCGATTAGCACGCGATTTTACCTTTTTCGCCCTTTTCATGTTTGGTGTACCCTCCATTTTGCTGCAATTATGGACAGGTATTTATCAAATCTTTGATACGGCCATCGCGACAAATTTCAATAGTACGGCTACTCTATCTGCTATCAATATTATTTACCCGGTACAGGCGGTAATTGAAGCCATATCATTTTTGATTTCCGGCGGTTCTACTGCCGTATTAGGCAAAATGATGGGTGAAAAACGTGATAAAGAAGCCAACCAGCTGTTTACTTTTATGCTTATTAGCTCAGTTTTAATTACTTTGGTTTGGGTAATTATCGTTACATTAATGGGCAATAACGTCTGGCTCATGCTTGGGGCTGATGCCAAACTGGCTCCTGTATGCGCAACTTATTGGTCAGTACATAAGTACTTTATGATTGTTTATTGTATTCAGCTCGACTTCCAAATGTGGCTATTGGTAGCTGGTAAACCAACTTATTGTATGGTTATCACAATTGCCGGTGGTCTGGTCACTTTAGCAGCCGACTTTCTTTACCAGGCTGTTTGGCACATGGGCACAGCCGGTGCAGCACTTGGCTTTAACACTGGTGTAGCTTTCTCAGCCATCTTGTCACTGGTTGCCGTTATTTCTCACAAAAATTCATTACACTACGCAGCGCCAAAGGCAACGCCTGGAGAAATTTGGGAATGTTTTAAGTTAGGTTTGGCTGACTTTGTCTACAGTGCTGCTACTGCTGTTATGACTGCCGTCTATAATATTCAGGCAATGAAATTTTACGGCGAAAAAGGCGTAGCTGTTGCCGCCATTTACCTCTACGCACAGTTCTTATTCTTAGCACCATTCTTAGGTTACGGTAAAGGCGTTGGTCCTATTTTCAGTTATCTGATTGGTGAAAAGAATTACGTCAAAATTAAAGATATTTTCAAGAAGTACGTCAAAGCCTGCCTCGTTTTATTAATTGTGTTCGGAGTTGGCTCATGGTTTATGGCTTATCCGGTGCTGCGCATTTACGTATCACCTAACTCACCAGAATTTATCTTGGGTAAGCAAAAATGGCTGCTCTTTGCGACATGCTTTGTTTTTGTGGGTATAAATATTTGTATTCAGGACATGTTAACAGCATTCAATGATACAATGATGCCTTTAGTTATCTCAATTAGCCGGTCATTAGTAATGCCAATTCTTTGTTTAATTGTGTTACCAATGATCTTTGGCGGTAATGGTATTTGGATCGCTTTAACAGTTGCTGAAGCATTTACTGCAATTATATCCGTCTTCTTCTTATTTAAGGCACGTACGAAATATCATTACATGTAAAAATTATTTACCTAATTTAAACTTCAAATAAAAAAAGTCGCACATAATGTGCGGCTTTTTTGCTTGGTCTAAAACTTTACTGGCTATTTTTGCTATTCCAAATACATACGCTGCAGTTGGGCTAAGTCTTCAGCACTAAAACCCAGAACTTTGGTAAAAAAGGTGGAAAACCCGCCCCAACCGCCACGAACAGTTTCTGTAATACCGCGAATGGCAATACCTTCTCCTTTAGTGACATTCATCTTAGAAACCATTTGGGTAATTTCATCATTACTTGGCAGTTGTCTTGAAACAGCAAAGTCATAAAGTTCGTTAGTTAATAAATAATCGCGGGCAATCGTATCATCATCAATACCCAGAGCCATTAAAATCAATGCCGAAACCATACCGGTTCTATCCTTTCCGGCACTACAGTGATAAACTAAAGCTTCATCTGCCGGCAATTCCAGTAGTTCCGCAAAAACGCGTGCAAACATTTCCTGACTATGTGAACTTAATAAAGTTTGCTGGTATATACGCCCAATAAAGTTATTTTGCATATTGGGAATATGATGCAAAAAGCGGTAGACCCGATTATCCTGCCTGTCACTGATGCCGTCAGAATATATTGGTAAATCAACGTATTCCACCTCAGGCCAGGGATTATCAGGCGAGGAAGATTTTTCATATTCAGAGCGCAAATCACAATCGACAGTGACCCGCAACTTGGCCAATTTAACCTGATCTTTTGCCGTTAGCGAACTAAGCGAATCCGAACGATAAATTTTATTCCATTTAACTGTTTTGCCAGCCGCATTTTGATAGCCGCCAACATCCCGAAAATTCATTGGGCCGTCTAATGCAACTATGCGATCGTGTGCCAATCTTCTTACCTCCCTATGTTTTTATTTGTCATGCGCAAATACTTGAGTAGCTTTAACTGCTTTCTTCCAGCCATGATAGAGATTTTCTCTTTCACTCTGTGACATTTGCGGAGCAAAGGTTTTACCTACAACAAAAATATCCTTTAATTCCTCAACGTTTTGCCAATAACCAACAGCTAGTCCAGCTAAGAAAGCTGCACCCATTGAGGTTGTTTCCAATACTTGAGCACGTTCTATTTTGATTCCTAAAATATCAGATTGAAATTGCAACAAATAATCGTTATTTGATGCACCACCGTCAACGCGTAAAGTAGGAATTGTAATGCCCGAATCTTCTTGCATCGTGTCAACTACATCACGTGTTTGATAGGCCAGCGATTGCAACGTTGCCTTGATAAAATCGTAGTTGTTTGTTCCCCGTGTGATGCCAAAAACGGCGCCACGTGCTTCCGAATCCCAGTATGGCGCGCCCAAGCCGGTAAATGCCGGAACAACATAAACCTCATTTTCAGACTTTGACTGCTTGGCCGCTTTTTCTGAATCTGCAGCTGTCTTGATTATTTTCATGGAGTCGCGCAGCCACTGGATCGCACTGCCGGAAACAAAAATAGAGCCCTCTAAAGCATAAGAAATTTCACCATTTAGACCATAAGCAATAGTTGTCAACAGATTATTATCCGATTCTGTCGGTTCATTTCCCGTGTTCATCACAATAAATGAACCAGTGCCATAAGTATTCTTTACCATACCCTTCTTCAAGGCCAGCTGACCAAATAAGGCTGCCTGCTGATCCCCAGCAATGCCGGCTATTGGCACTTTGCCCCCGAAAAAAGTATAAGACTTAGTATAACCGTATATTTCAGAATTAGACTTTACTTCCGGTAACATTGCTTGAGGGATATTGAGCAGCTTTAAGATGTCATCATCCCATTTTAGATCATGAATATTAAAAAGCATGGTTCTGGAAGCATTAGTATAATCGGTCACATGGACTTCGCCATTGGTCAAATTCCATAAGAGCCAACTATCAATGGTGCCAAAAAGCAATTCACCTTTTTCAGCCCTTTCTTGTGCTCCTGCAACATGATCTAAAAGCCAGCGAATTTTGGTTGCACTAAAGTACGGATCAATAATCAGCCCTGTTTTCTGATGGATCAGGTCACTAAAACCGTCATTTTTTAATTTTTCAGCCAACGCGGTAGTTTGGCGCGACTGCCAAACAATTGCGTTATAAATAGGCTTGCCGGTTTTTTTATCCCAAATAACTGTGGTTTCACGCTGATTAGTAATACCAATTGCCGCTATCTGCTCTGGTCGCACACCAGAATTAATCATGGCATTAGCAATAGTACTTTGTACTGCATGCCAAATTTCTTCGGCGTTGTGCTCTACCCAACCGGGCTGGGGAAAATACTGGGGAAATTCTTTTTGTGAAGACGCTATTTTTTGACCTTGATGATCAATGATCATTGCTCTAGTTGAAGTAGTCCCTTCATCAATTGCCATAATATATTTTTTTACCATACGTATCCTCTCCAAAAGAAAGCGATTTAAGTTAATTTTACTACCCAGCAGTGCTTTTACAAGAAATAATTATAACATTATAGTTATTTTAAGTTATACTGGTTACATAGAGCTTTTATTAAAATGAGGATACATAATAATGAGAAAAGAAATTATTGCTTTAACAATTGCCGGCAACGATAGCGATGGCAGCGCTGGTATGACTGCTGACCTGCATTCATTTTATGCCCGCCAAGTATACGGTATGGGCCTTTTAACAGCTGCTGTAGCTGGAAACACTACTGGAATTTATGCTCAAGAAGTCATGCCTATTTCTTTTATTCAAAAGCAATTTGACGTTTTAAATGATGATTTTAAAATTAGTGCGCTTAAAACAGGTATGCTGGCTAACAAGGAAGTCATTGCCTGTGTCGCTGCTAATTTGCGCAAATATGATATGGGTAAAATCGTGCTTGATCCGGTGATAATGACCAAACATGGTGACACTCTGCTTGATGACGACGCTTATAACGCCTTTCTTGAGCAGTTAATGCCGCTTGCCGACATTATCACACCTAACTTTTACGAGCAGCAAAAATTGACTGGTTTGAATTTGGATAGCAAGGATGAAATTTATGCAGGCGCTAAAAAGCTGCACAATATGGGGGCCAAAAACGTATTGATGAAAGGCCGCCACGACAACTCCAACCAGTCGCAAGTAACTGACATATTGCTTACGGCAGACGGCAAATTCCATGAATTTTCTAAGCCTTTTATCAACACAAACAGAATTAACGGTACGGGTGATACCCTTTCTGCCGTGATTGCTGCTGAACTAGCCAAGGGGCAGACCATTATTGACAGTGTGCAAACTGCTAAGGACTTCACGTACGAAGCTATTGCTCATCCCATTGAAGTTGGCTCAAAATATGGACCAATCAATCATTTTGCAGCGCAGCAAAATCTTAAATAACTATTCTTTGCCCACTTCTAGCTATTAAGATATACTTTAAACAAGATAATAGAGGTTGGTGCATGATGACGAATAAAACAATCAAAGTTGCATACTTATACGAAGACCTGATGAATACTTATGGTGATTCAGGCGATGTTAAAATTATTAGTTTTTTACTTAAAAAGCAAAACTATCACACACAAGTTGATAATATTTCTCTTGGCGCTAAATTTAATGCTTTTGACTATGACTTTATCTTTTTTGGCGGCGGACAAGATTTTGAACAGACAGTTGTTGCCAAAGATTTACCGCGTCATAAGGAAACATTAACCAAGTATATTAATGAAGGCAAACCTATGTTAGGTGTCTGTGGCGGCTATCAGCTCGTAGGCACTTATTACAAAACTAATGCTGGCGTCACAATTAAAGGGTTAGATATTCTACCATTTCATACTGTCTTTAAAGCAGACAAACGCATGATTGGCGATACCCGCTATATGAGTGAATGGGGTGAAGTCAAAGCCTTTGAAAATCATTCGGGCCAAACCTATTTTGATGACAAAGACAAGCTGCATCCTCTTGGCGAAATGATTGAAGGCTATGGCAACAATCCCCAAGACCACGTTGAAGGTTTGCGTTACCGCAATTTTATTGGAACATATTCTCATGGCCCAATATTAAAAAACTTAAATGTTGCGAATGCCATAGTCAAAATGATTTTAGAATGGCATAATGAGCGGGTAAATGCCCAATAACAAATAGCTATCCGCAAACTATTTAAAATCAAATATTTAATGTGTGAGTATTGGACTTGTATAGGCCAATACTTTTATTATGTATTTAGAAATGCGGATTATTTTTTAACTAACTTAATTTTTATATTTAAATCATGAATGTAATAACAATTTTATTATTCTAACAGTTTTAAAAGAGGTCATAAAAGTGGCAACAGTTAAAGATGTGGCAACATTAGCTGGTGTATCAATTGGCTCGGTTTCAAATTATCTCAACGGTAAACAGCAAAAGAAAGTCACAGCTCAACGCATAAAACAGGCTATGAAAGAATTAGATTATCATCAAAATATTATAGCCAGCGGTTTAAAGAAAAATAAAACCATGTCAATCGGAATTGTCATTAATCAATTAACCGATTATTTTTCCATGTCAATCGTTTCTGCGATTGAAACTTATGTAGAACAATTTGGCTACAGCATCATTGTCTGTGATTATCATGATGATAAAAAACGCCTTGAGCAAAAAATTGATTTTTTAATTAACAGGTCAATAGATGCCCTAGTCGTTTTCCACCAAGATAAAGTGACGCCGATGCTCAATAAGATTAGCAAAACGAACATCCCCATTGTCGCAATTGACGCCCCGATTAAAGGGCTTGAATCAGATGCGGTAGTAGTTAATAATTATGAATCTTCAAAAACGGGCATTAATTATCTAATTAAAAAGGGTTACCGCAACATCGGCATCATTACAGGTTCGGTGGATAATTATATTACCCGAAAAAGGCAGCAAGGCTATGAAGACGCCTTATTGCAAAATAATATACCTTTGCGTAAAAAGTACATTTGGTCTGGCGATTATACCATCAAATCTGGTTATGACGGATTTAATTATCTCAGCAATCAAAATAAAGATTTAGATGCAATATTTGTTATTAATTATTATATGTCTTTGGGTGCAATCAAAGCTTATTACCAAAAAGGATGTAATAAAAATATCAAATTTTTGATTTATGATCACTTTTTTATTAATGACATTTTTTATCCCGGTATCAGCTCAATTGAACAGCCTCTAGATCAAATTGGCAACACTGCCGGCAAGTTATTAATTAACAGATTGACTAAGTCAAACCAAGCTAATTATCAAACAATCTATTGTAATAATATTTTTCACAAAATGTAGAAAGCAATTGCGATAAGCGGAATATGGTAATATAATTTATCTGTAATTTGAAATGTTTCATTTTGATCTAAATATTAATTTATTAGTGCAACATTTATTAGTTTTTAACAAATTTGAAACGATTCATTATAAGGAGGAAAATTATGAAGATATTACTAGCATGTGGTGGTGGTATGAGTTCATCCCTGTTAGCAACCGCATTACAAAATGAAGCAGCTAAACATGGGCAAAATTGGACAGTTCATGAAACCAGCATTGATAAGGTGCCTGACGACTTGAATGAAGAAGATTATCAATTTATTCTTCTAGCCCCTCAAGTTTCCTTTAAGAAAAAAGACTTCGAAGAAGAAGCTGCTAAGAAAAATACCAAATTTATTCTTATTCCCATGACCATGTACACGCCAGCTAAAATCAATCAGTTGTACGAATTAGTTAACCAGGAGGCTGAAAAATGAGTTATGATGCCATTTCCGCAAAGATGGGGCAAATTGCCAACAACCGCTATCTAACTGCTATTAGGGACGGAATGTCGGTAATCATCCCTGTTTCAATTATCGGCTCCTTCTTTACTATCCTGTTAAACTTGCCAATTGCTTCATGGAATAATTTTATTAAGCCTTATGCAGCCATGCTATCGGTGCCAATGTATTATTCCATTAACCTAATGGCTATTTACTGTGTTTTTTCAATCACATCTCATTTGTCAAAATATTACAAAGTTGATCCAATATCAACCAGCGTTTTAGCTGAAATGTCTTTTTTCATTTTAGCTATTGAACCTATGGTTTTAAACAAGCCTAAAGCTGGTTTGGCAGCAGGTACCTACGTTTCAATCGGTAACATGGGCGCTCAAGGTTTATTTACTGCCATACTTTGTGCTATTTTTGCTACTGAAATAGTGCGGTTCTTTAACCAGCACAACTTAGTTATTAAGATGCCTAACGGTGTTCCGGCAGCTGTCGGAAAATCTTTCAGTGCCTTGATACCAGGTGTTTTAATCATTGTCGTTTCGTTTATTCTGAAAGAAATATTCAAATTAGATATCAATAAGATTTTGACTTGGGTCTTCTCCCCAATTGGATACTTTGGTCGTGACACTTTCCTATCAGCTATTATCCCAGTCTTACTGATTACAATTGTTTGGCTGTTCGGCGTTCACGGTATGGTTATCGCAACCCCTATTCTTTACCCATACTGGTATGCCAACCTTAATGCCAATGTAACAGCAATTGCCCATGGTCAAGCTCCTGTACACTTTATGACCGAGCAATTCTTCCAATGGTTTGTCTGGATTGGTGGTGCAGGCGCTACCCTGTCATTATCTATACTCCTACTTTTCTTTAGTAAATCAAAATTCAGTAAAGCAATGGGTACAGTAACAATTCTTCCTGCTATTTTTAACATTAATGAACCATTAATTTTTGGTATTCCAATCATCATGAACCCGTATTTTGCAATCCCATTTGTCTTAGCCCCTACTGCAATGGCGGCCGTAACCTATGGCGCAATGAAATTGCACCTGGTGGCATACACTAGAGCTGTAGTTGCTTGGACGCTTCCTGGACCTATTGGTGCCTGGATGTCTACCGGCTTTGACTGGCGCGCAATAGTTTTGTGCATAATCAATATCTTGATTTCGCTTGCCATATACTATCCATTCTTCAAAATGTTTGACAACAATCAATTAAAATTAGAAAAGGAAGGCAATAATGAAGGGGATATCAGTCTATCCGAACAAAAGTAGTGTCGCTGATTGCATTAACTATATTGATAAAGCGGCTGATTTAGGCTTTAGCAGACTTTTTACCAGTCTGTTGGAGCTGACAGAAGATCAGTCAAAAACTCTTAATAAATTTAAAACGGTATTAACCCACGCCCGAGCAAGAAAAATGTGGGTTAGCTTAGACGTTAATCCTGCTTTATTTGCCAGTTTGCATGTCAGTTATAATGACCTTTCTTTTTTTAAAGAATTAGGAGCTGATATTGTACGCCTAGATTCCAGCTTTGACGGACTGCCTGAATCAGTCATGACCTACAATCCCGAAGGACTAACCATTGAAGTCAACATCAGTAATGACACCAAGAACTTGGAAAACATCCTTAGTTATAGTCCCATAAAAGACAAAATTATTGGTTGCCACAACTTTTATCCCCAGCGCTACACTGGCTTAGACACAGAATACTTTTTGAACACAACCAAAAAATATCATGACCTCAGGTTAAGGACAGCAGCTTTTATTTCTTCAAATTCTGGTAAAATTGGGCCACATCCATACAATGCCGGTCTCCCTACTTTAGAAATTCACCGCGGAATTCCAATTGAAAAGCAGGCGCAATATTTGATTAATACTCAACTGATCGACGATATTTTAATTGGTAACGCATTTGCCAGCGACGAAGAATTACAAAAGGTGGCAAAGTTAAGCTCGAATATTCCTCAATTTTTTATCGACTTCGTTCCTACAGCCACTGAACTTGAAAGAGAAATAGTGCTTAAAAATCTACACTTTAATCGTGGGGACATTAACAGCTATGCTATTCGTTCTACTTTTGTTAAATTAAAATACAATAAGCAAAACATTCCTGTGAATAACCCTGTACCTACCCTAAAAAGGGGAATGATTACAATCGGTAATAATGATTTCAAGCAATATAAGGGTGAATTGAATATCGTTAAACAGAACATGGATAATCATGATCATTTAAAAAATGTTGTTGCTCAGATAGTCCCTAGTGATTTGCAATATATCGACTTTATCAAGCCGTGGGACAAATTTAAATTTATTGAGCTTGCTAGTTATTAAAGGAAAAACTATGAAAGGTTTAGAAGAAAGCAGTTTTGAAATTATCAGCCATTCCGGACAGGCAAAGACAGAAATAATGGCGGCAATAGCTGATTCCAGAGATACAGTAAAGGATCCTCAGCCATTGCTTAAGGATGCAAAAGAAGAACTGAAAAAAGCACAAAATGTGCACTTAAAAGTGATATCAGACTTTGCCAAAACTGGTAAAAGTAATATTGATCCCTTATATATGCACGCTGAAGACCAAATGATTACAGCGGAAACTTTTCTTGATTTAGCTACTGAATTAATTAAAACTAATTTAGAAATCAATAAGTTGAAACAAGGGAAACGAAATAATAAGGATTAATAATTTACTATTAGTTAGTCCACCAATTGGTCCGAAAGAAAAATAATGGAAATAGCACCTAAACTGATAAATTTTGAAAAAATGGGTATCGGTCTCTTTGTTCATTGGGGACTATACTCAAGATTTGCTAAGGGAGAATGGTCACAAAATATTTTAAATATTACCAATTATCAAAACGCTTTTAGCGAATTTAATCCCATTGAAGATAATATTCATAACTTAGTAAAACTGGCCAAAGAATGCGGTTTTAAGTATATTGTATTGACTGCTAAGCACCATGATGGTTTCTATTTATTTGATACCAAGGGCATCCACAATTTTGATAGTGTCCACACACCCTTTGGCAAAGATGTAATTAAAATATTTACACATGAGTGCCATGAGCAAGGAATTGCACCTTTTATTTACTACGCTACTTATGATTGGCATAATAAAAAATATCAGGCAGATTTTAACGGGTATTTAAAGGAATTACGCCAGCTAATCGGAATTCTCTGCACTAATTATGGCAAAATTGGCGGTTTCTGGTTTGATGGTAACTGGAACAAACCCAACGCTGATTGGCAGGATGAGCAGCTTTATCAGGAAATTAGAAAACTGCAGCCACAAGCTATTATTACCAACAACACCGGATTAGGAAAGCAAGGAATAAGTGACGGACGAAAAGTGGACGTCCTGACTTTTGAAAGAGGCAACCCTCAAGTAATCAACCATTTTCAAAATAATCGTTATTTTGCTGCTGAAACCTCATTGACTCTAAACAGACATTGGGGCAATGCCCAAAATGACCTTAATTATGTTTCGGCGCGGCACTTAATTGAACAAATTTGTCACACTCGCAAAGTGGGGGCAAATTTATTAATTAACGTGGGCCCAGAATTTGATGGCTCTTTAAATATTCATTGCCTGTCGTTACTAGAAATTATTAAACAATGGATGGCAATTAATAAAGAAGCAGTCTATAACACCAATAATTTTGAGCATAAAACTTATACCGCTGCTGGAAATGATAATGATTTTATTAAAGGTAATTATTTATTTGTGGATAATCTGGGTAATGTTGGCAATCAAAACGTAGTACTGGGAGGAGAAAAAATGCGAGAAATAGTATTTAATAATTTTCCGCCCCAAAAGATCGAGCGCATTGTTTGGCTGGATAATGGCACCAATGTGGCGTTTAAACAATTGCCAGAAAAAAGCCAACTGATAGTTAAAGCAGACGGATTCGAGTACGGAACCAACTTGGTAGAGCGTGTAGCCAAGATTTATTGAACTTCGTTTAAAATAAAAAGACTAATAAATTACCATAATAAGGTGGTGAGCCCCAAAAGTTAGACAATTTTTGGGGCTTTTTTCACCTGTGGCGATATTAGTATCATTAAAATGGTGACACAGTTTACCGGGTTCGACTTACTACTGTTTGTGTCATATTCTAATTTAGCAGTCTTTAACGCTTTGACTTTCCCCTTTTTACCAGTGTTAGTCACGATTAGCACAAGAATGACCCACGAAAAGAACCTCTTGTAGTTAATAGTCACCGGTTCTTTAAAGAACTTGTTTCACCATTCAAACAAGTGTTAATTTACTGGACATTTTTGTATTTAAATTTCAGAAAATTAAGTTAAAACTGTCTTGCAAAATTACTTTTAAAATTTGTCCTTATCATGTTTTCTCTTGTACCAATCATGTATTTCAAAAAATGTACATATTGCGAAATAAAGCAGCACAACAACAAAAACCACGGTAATCACTTTAACGAAAACAGCAAAATTAAACAAAATTGATAACCATAAAAAGGCCACAAACACTGCTGCAATAGGTAAAAATATTTTATCAATTTTATGTTCTATAAAAAGTGTATGAAGCGCGTTATTTCGATCTGTATTTGTAATTTTCTTTTTCATCATGACCGCTCTTTTCGCCTAACATTAAAAATTAATTAATTAATTTTATTTAGTATAATATAGCATAAAAATTTAGGCAGCGAGTAATTGGCTAATTTTTTTGATCTAAAAAAAGCGGCTACTATAATTATTTGCTTTACTTGACAAAATACTTGGTTAGATTATGTAAAGAAAGCTTGAAATTATAAGCAGAATCATATTAAGCAGCAAAACATGACATTGTAATCTAGCATTAATTTCGTTATAATTGTAAGCGATAACACGAGGGGTGCCTTTTAGGCTGAGATGAAATTTTTTTCAGACCCTTTGAACCTGTAAGTTAATACTTGCGTAGGAACGTGTCGAACCTGCTTAAGCTTTGGCATTTTCACATGCTAAAGCTTTTTTTATTAATCAAAATTTTAAAGACAGTTAATTAGGAGAATATAATGCAGTTAGAATTATTAGACAAATTACGAGCGCAAAATCCGGTTATTTTCAACATTGCCAATTTTGTAACAGTTCAGGATGTGGCAAATGCTGTTAATGCTATTGGTGCTTCACCAATTATGAGCAATGAAATCGCTGAAGCTGAAGAAATTGTGCGGATGGCTTCCGCTGTGGCAGTTAATATTGGCTGCTTAACCAAGCAGCAAATTAACCACATTAAAAAAGTGGAAGATTTAGCGCGCCAATATAATAAACCCATAGTATTTGATCCCGTTGCCGTTGGCGCCGTGGAGTACCGTTATAAAATCACAGATAAACTTTTATGGGATTTTCATACTAGTATTATTCGGGGCAATATTGGTGAGATAGCTGCCTTAGGTGGCTTTGATTGGAGCTCAAAGGGGATTGATGCAGGCTCCGGTTCTGGCGATATTGATGAAATTACTGCTAAAACTGCTCAAAAATATCGTTGCACAGTCATTGCGAGCGGACCTACAGACACAATTAGTGACGGTAAAAGAATAGCCCATGTCCATAACGGCTCACCCCTTTTTAAAACTCATGTCGGCTCAGGAGATATGTTAACCAGTATTGTCACAGCTTTTACAGCTGTTGCTGACGATCCTTTTGAAGCAGCTCAAATAGGTGCTTTAGTTTTCAGTTGCGCCGGTCAATTAGTAGTTAAAGATCATCCCAATGTCGGACCCGCTACTTTTGGCATGTATCTCATGGATTATCTGTATAAAGTAAAAGTTGCAGATATTGAACAAATTGCTGATTTTGATTAAGGAGCTTTATGATGACAGAAAAAATTAATTCTTTTCCCCAAGTTTTAACTATTGCCGGCACAGATTCAGGTGGAGGTGCCGGAATCATGGCTGACTTAAAAACCTTTCAAATGCAAAAAGTATTTGGGACAGCTGTAGTGGTAGCTGTGACAGCACAAAACACTTTAGGTGTACAAAAATCTTTTTTACTGCCCTTAGAAATGGTCGATGCCCAATTCGCCTCTCTGGCAGAAGATTTCTACATCCGTGCTTGTAAAACAGGAATGTTGGGCGATGCGGCTCACGTTCACCAAGTTGCACTTAATTTGCAAAAGTATGACTTTGGTCCTATTACCATAGATCCAGTGATGATTGCTAAGGGGGGCGCACCATTATTAAGTCAAGATGCTGTCGCCACCGTTAAAAACGAGCTGCTGCCTTTAGCCGATCTAATCACACCTAACTTACCAGAAGCAGAAACTTTAACTGGCATTAAGGTACAAATTCAAGATCAATATCCAGAATTAGCTCATAAATTACAAGATATGGGAGTTAAAAATGTGCTAATTAAAGGCGGTCATGCAAGTAGCGAACAAGTAAAAGATTATGCTTTATTTGCTGATGGTTCCGATCTTTGGGTCAGCAGTTCCAGAATACATACCGAGCGCACCCACGGCACCGGTGACACGTTAGCCGCAGCAATTACAGCTCAACTGGCTTTAGGTCAAAGTTTGCCTGCGGCAATTAAAATTGCTAAAAAGTACGTTACTAAAACTATTAAAGAAACTATTCAAGTTGGTCATGGTCACGGCCCTTTAAATCATTGGGCTCAGTAATTTAGGAGAAATAATGAAAGAATTTAACACTGATTTTTTACATGCTTACTTTATTTGTGGTAGTCAAGACGTGCCAGAAGGTAAAACATTACCGGGCTTAGTCGCAGAAGCACTTGATGCAGGTATTACAGCTTTTCAATTTCGGGACAAAGGTCCTAATTCAACTTTAAGTGAAGCCAAGAGACTCCCTATGGCGCAAAAGCTGCACCAATTATGTCAATCGTATCAAGTACCTTTCTTCATTGACGATGATGTTCAGCTCGCACAACAAGTTCATGCCGAAGGCGTTCATGTTGGTCAAAGCGATGAAGAAATCAGACAGGTCATTAAAGAAGTTGGCGCTCAAATGATTATCGGCTATTCCTGCTCGAATTTAACGCAAGTTGAACAAGCCAATAAAATTAGCGGAATTGATTATTATGGCAGTGGCCCAATTTATGCCACCCAATCTAAAAGTGATGCCGACCCCGAAATTGGTATTGCCGGCTTAAGCAAACTGGTCAAAAGCACAACCCGGCCAATTGTTGCTATTGGTGGGATTACCGCTAGCGACTTAAGCGCAATCGCTAAAACTAAGGCAGCTGGGGCTGCAGTAATTTCTTTGATTGCCCAAAGCAATGATATTAAGCAAACCGTTAGTCAAATGCTTACAGCACCATGGATGAAAAATGACTAGCACATTTTAAAAACACAAAAAATGATTCTGCACTTGGCAGAACCATTTTTTATTGATGATAAACAGTTATAAATTGATAAAAATATCAGTTAATTTTTGGAATTAACCTAACTGGGCAATCTTTTGCAGTGTTCTAATCATTTGGGCTACAAAACCGGACTCATTATCATACCAGGCGTAACCTTTGACTAGTTGTACCCCATTATCTCCAGTTTCAACTTGGGTAAGAGTTGGATCAAATACCGAACCAAATTCAGTGCCAATAATATCTGATGAGACAATTTGGTCGTCATTATAGCCAAAAGAAGCATTGCCTTCGGTATGCTTTTTAATTCTAGCGTTAAATTCTTCAACCGTAACTTTTTCTCTTAAAACGGCAGCTAGTTCAGTAATAGAACCAGAAATAACAGGGACTCGTTGAGCAATACCCGTAAGTTTGCCATCCAGTTCAGGTATAACTAGTCCAATAGCTTTAGCTGCTCCAGTTGAATGCGGAATAACGTTAGCGACAGCGGCACGAGCATTACGGACGTTGCCACCACGATCAGGGCCATCCTGTAACATTTGTGAAGCTGTGTAGGCATGCGTTGTAGACATAATTCCCACCTGAATGCCAAATTCATCGTTCATTGCCTGTGCTAATGGTGCTAAACAATTAGTGGTACATGAGCCTGCGGAAATAATTTGATCAGAGTCAGTTAATTGATCATCATTTACGCTATAAACAATAGTTTTCATATTGCCTGCAGGAGCAGAAATTAATACTCTTTTAACACCGGCATCAAGGTGAGCTTGGGATTTTGCAGTTGAAGTATAAAATCCAGTGCATTCAAGTACTATTTTAACTCCATCGTTTTTAACCCACGGAATTTGACTGGCATCTTTTTCCGCATAAACCGGAATATTTTTACCATCAATTACAATACTATTAGTTGTAGCAGTTACTTCATGATTAAATTGACCATGCGCAGTATCATATTTTAATAAGTGTGCTAACATAGCTGGTGAGGTTAAGTCGTTGATTGCGACAATTTCGATGTCATCACTGGCCACTTCATAAATTCGCCGTAAAGCAAGCCGACCAATGCGACCAAAACCATTAATACCAATTTTTGTAGTCATAATAAGTTCCCCCTTTAGATTACAAAATTAGTATATTAAAACAAATTCACTCTGCATAATCCGAGATTGTAATAGGGTTATCACTTTTAATGATATGGAGTATTATGAATTTTAACGATTTATATATTTACCAAACAATTTATGAAACTAGATCACTGAATAAAGCGGCATTGAAATTGGGCTACACTCAATCCAATATTACGGCCAGGCTCAAAGCAATGGAGCGAGAACTGAAAGCACCACTTTTTGTGCGTTCTAATTTAGGGGTTAGACCAACTAAAAATGGGCAAAAAATGTATCATTTTGCGACTAAGGCACTACAAAACTATCAAAACTTAAAAGACGATTTAACCAGTAACAAACCAAAAGTTTTAATCTCTGAGTTGCTTTTTGGCTATATTATTACCCAAAAGAAACAGTTTGCACTTGATCAATATGAAGTCATCATTAAAAGTACTAATGAAATTCAAGAATTATTGACTAAGCATCCCTATGACATGGTCTGGGCCTTTACTCCGATCACTTTACCCCAATATTCGTTAATCAAGAAAAGTCATTTACAAGCCTGTTTTTTAAAAGGCAAAAAGCAGGAAAATAAAAGAGTACCGGTTGCCATAAACGCAGACATAAATTGTCCGTTTCGTAACTTGACTCTCAAATTAACGCAGAATAAAAACAGCGTCACTGAAATTGATTCGCTGGAAATGATTTTAGAGCTGGTCAAAAAAGGCCAGGCAACTGCATTACTGCCCAAATATTTAATTAACGATGATTTAATTGCAGCTGATTCACAAAGTTGGAATATCCCCTATTATTTTTACCGCTATCAATTATAAATGATAAAAGACACCATTATTTGAATAAAGGTGCCTTTTTAAATTTCTAATTTAATTTTTTTAAATACGTTTCATAAACTGGACACAGATTAAACGCATATTTTCTGTAAGTCC
>CAMLRO010000004.1 GCA_946482425.1 uncultured Lactobacillus sp. | reverse complement strand
ATAGTAATTTATTGATTTCAAAAAGAGTAATACGTCAGTTTATTGGCTCAAGTAGCATTGATATTCAAAAGTTAGTTTTGTCTATAATTATTAATATGATGATTTTGTGTATTCGTAACAAAAGATTTGAAGAAACAGAATTTTATGTTAGTAGTGAAAAACAAATCAAAACAAAACCAGATATATTTTTTTATAAGACTATTGCTCCAGCTTATGAGAATATAATCAAATATCATTATGACCAAGATCCCAAGTGTCTTGATAAAGTACAAACAATAACTGCAAGTGTGAAAATTGCTGGTATGCCCAGTTATGGTAAAGAACTTGAAGAACTAATGATTACTAATAAATAAAATTTAAAAACGTCATATTAAGCCAGTAAGAGTTAAATATGACGTTTTTTATATGCTTATATAAAATCTTAATAAGCAAAGAATAATTAGAAAGGAGTAAAGAAAAAGGAGCAAAATTATTACGTGAATTAATTCCAATTGGGATCAAATTAGATTAATAAGAAACATAGAAAAGATGTTTGATAAGTTAAGCGAAGATTTAAAAATTAGGTCTAAAGTAGATGATCATATTTATGAAGCATTTGTAGATGGATTATTTATAAAGTTTAGACCAGGAAAAAATTATAAAGAAAGATGATAGGAAAAATGTTTTAAAAATGGCAATCAAGCTGGAGAGAATCGACACTAACAAAAAACAATATTTAAAAAAGAATAATGGCTTAAAAAGCAAATATTAAAATATGTTCAAGAAACTGTTCAGGTCATTTGAAAAATGACAGCGCTAACTATAATTAAGTTAAAAGGTGGTCTGCTTGAAGGAGCTGAACAGAAAGTTTGGTGATCTTGATGCAAAAATTAAAAAATATGCGCGTTGGACTGATAGAACTTTGTGCGACACTCATTATTAGCGGTTTGATGATAGTAACCGGTATTATTTTGGGTCTTAATCTTGCTTCCCTCATTATTAAGCTGTTTAGTGGCTTACTAAAACCACCTGCGGTAAATTTTAATTTCATAAAAGATTTTCTGCAGGTAAGTTGGGGCGTACAAGCGATAATGCTGCTGACCGCTGTAATAATGATTGGCGGTATAATAGTAACTTATAACCTAACCAGAACAATTTTAAAAAGTGTAGCTGCAAAAGAAGACGCATCTACAATTTTTCAAAAACATTCAGGACTAAGAATAATTGAAATGGTTTTAGGATTGGTACTAGTAGTAACCGGCTATTTTATACTAAATTTGCCTAGTCAAAATCTGTTTAATACTTTATTGGCAGCCTTTGTTACAATTGTGTCAGGTACTTATTTACTTTGCCACTCGTTATTAAGCTTGGTACCTACAACTTGGTTTAGCAAAATTAAGTTAGCTAAAGGAAAAACGCAGCTGAGACTTCATCATTATGCCAGTGTTTTTACTATCATTTCCATACTCTTTGCCTTGACTATGGGCGCTCTGGCTTTAAGTCATGACTTTAATGCCTTTTCTCAAGATATTAAGAGGGGAACTTATTATGATGGCGTAATTGTCAGCAATACCGCCAATATTAAAAACGATGTGGCGCAACTAAAAATTAAAAAGCAACAAACATACCATTATAAAGATACAAAAGGGCACTTTTATTTTGTTCGTAATGAATTGGTAGATAATCCAGTTAAGTACGTCAAAAGCACCGGCAAGCGCAATTTTCAAGTCAAATTAATTAAGTTAGACCAATTGAATAAAAATTCTCTGGCAGGCAACAGCTTTCGCGAACTCGTTCCTAATAGCAGTCAAAAAGATAAAACAATTGCACTTTGTTCAGCTGCAGAATTAAATAAGGTTAAAGGCAATACTAAATATCTGACTTTGGTACAGCTAAACAGTTTTGATAGAGATTGGCCGTTTTTACTAAAAATTGAACATAAACAGGCTCAAAGTAGTCTTACCTATAGTCGACTCTACAGCAGTTCCAAAGCCGCTCTTTATCAGCTGGCACTGGGGATGACCAGAGAAATGAAGATTTTGGGCTTCTCAATGGCATTTGTGTTTGGTGCAACTCTGTTTGCTATTTTGATAATAGAGGTAATAAAATTTGCTAAGAAAAACCGGGATGCTGATCAAAAATTAAAGACTCAAAAAGTATCGCAGGAAAGCAGCACTTATGGAACGGGACTGTTGTTCTTAATTCCAGCGGTATTTGGTGTCTTTGATGCTTTGTTTGGTCTAAAAATCTTTAATCAGGTTTTGCCAACAGCATATTATGAAGTTTGGCTGCCAATGGTGCTCATGATTGTAAATTATTTTGTTTTATACATCATGGTTGCATTTTGGCGGAAAAAACAGTATTTTAAAAAAGTCTGGTAAGTAAAACGCACGCTTTAACAGCGTGCGTTTGTTTTCACAGGCAAAGCAACAAAATTAATAAAAAATACTGAGAACTTAGATAAAAAAATTGCAAAATTTTCTTGACATGCTAATGTTCTTTTTTTATAATTCTAAGTATTAAATTAAATTTTGGGAGGCGATTTTAATGAAAGCTAAATATTTAAATAAACGAACCAACATTAAAAATATTATTGCCCAGAGTTTAATTGCCTTGTTGTTGTCGTCTAGGACTTAGCATGATTAAATTACTTTTAGTGATTTTACATGAAAAGCCCTTGTTTGCGTCTTAATGAATGGGGCTTATCTAATAACTGATCTAAGCCTCATTCATTAAATGAATGAGGTTTTTAGTTACCAGGCTATTTGAAAAGGAGAAAATGATGAGTAAATTTTCAAAAAGATTGTTGCGTGTTTTAACGGTGGGAATGGCCGGCTTGGCACTAGCTGGTTGTTCCGTTGCAAAAAGCGGGGGCGGTAAGGGTACACACCAAGATAAAGATGTTGTCAAGGTTGGTATTAACATTGAGCTGTCTGGTACTGCTGCTGGATATGGTAGTGCTGAAAAGCAAGGCATAGTGTTAGCAGCTTCTGAAATTAATAAAGCCGGTGGAATTAACGTCAACGGGCATAAAAAGAAGCTTAAATTGCTTATCCGTGATAATAAATCCTCAATAGCTACTTCGGCTTCGGTTGCTGCACAACTGGCAACTAAAGATAAAGTGGCAGCAGTTATAGGGCCGGCTACTACTAATTGTGGTACCGCTGAAATTCCTAATATTACCAAGGCTTCTGTTCCCGGTATCAGTCCATCTGCAACGGATCCAAACTATACCAGACAAAAAAATGGCAAGGTTCAGCCTTATGTCTTTAGAGCTTGCTTTCAAGATACTTTCCAAGGAAAGAGCGCTGCTAAATTTGTCACCGATAAATTGAAAGCTAAACGAGTAGCAGTTTATGCTGATAACTCCAGTGATTATGGTACTGGTTTAGCAAAGGCCTTCAAAGATACTTATAAAGGCAAGATAGTTGATAGTCAAACATATTCTGCAGGTGATAAAGATTTCAATGCTGTTTTAACTTCATTTAAATCTAAGAAAATCGATGCTATTTATGTACCGGGTTACTACACAGAGTTAGGTTTGATCATCAAACAGGCACGGCAAATGGGTATTAAAGCTCCAATCGTTGGTGGTGACGGTATGTGTGATCCTAAACTCGTTCAAATATCAGGTGCTAAAAACGCAACTGATATTTACTACACTACACCATTTTCAACTAATGTAGCTGCCAAGAATCCAGATTCAAAAGCTGCTAAGTTTATCAAAGCATATAAAGCTCGTTACCATGCAGATGCACCTACATTTTCAGCTTTAGCATATGATGCAGTTTACTTAGTAAAAACTGCTATTGAAGAACAAAAATCAGATGATTCGGTTAAAATTACTGAAGGTCTAGCTAAGATTAAAGACTTTGACGGTGTTACTGGCAGAATTACCATGGACAAATTCCACAATCCAGAAATGCCAATTGCTATTGAAAAATTGACTAACGGTAAAGTAAGCGACTCATTCCGTGTTGAGTAAATAAGAAAATGAAAGGAGTGCTTAAATTTGCAAACAGTTTTACAGCAAATCATTAACGCCTTGTCGCTGGGCTCGATTTATGCCCTGCTGGCTTTAGGCTACAGCATGGTTTATGGCATTATTAATTTAATTAACTTTGCCCACGGCGATATTTATATGCTAGGTGCATTCTTTGCCTACTATGTTATTAATGCTTGGCATTTTAACTTTATTACAGCACTGCTTTCTGCAATGATTATTGGTGCAGTCTCAGGCGTGGTGATTGAGTATTTTGCATACCGGCCACTACGTAAGTCACCTCGTATAGCTGTACTGATCACGGCTATCGGTGTATCGTTTTTACTGGAAAACGGTATGTCATATTTTGTAGGATCAAATGCTCGCAGTTTCCCCCAAGTAATTGAACAGGTTAATTACAATATCGGTGGAGTGCAAATTTCAAATGTTCAGATTTTGATTTTGGCTACTGCTTTAATCTTGATGGTTTCCTTGCAGGTCATTATTCAAAAGACCAAAATGGGTCGGGCAATGCGTGCAGTATCCGTAGATCCTGCTGCCGCTGAATTAGTTGGTGTTAATGTTAATCATACGATTTCATTTACCTTTGCTTTAGGTTCGGCTTTAGCCGGTGCTGCAGGTATTTTAATTGGAATGTATTACAACCAAATCGATCCTTTAATGGGGATGACACCAGGAATTAAAGCCTTTGTTGCTGCCGTACTTGGTGGAATCGGCTCAGTGCCAGGGGCTTCTATTGGTGGCTTCTTAATCGGTATCTTGGAAACATTTTTCCAGTCTATCGGTTTGTCGGCATATAAAGACTCAGTTGTTTATCTAGTATTAATAGTCATTTTGCTTTTCTTACCTGCTGGTATTTTTGGCAAAAATGCTAAAGAGAAGGTGTAGGTGGCAAAATGAAATCGAATTGGAAATACATTTTGTCGTGGCTGTTATTAATGGTAGGCGGATTTTACCTAATCAATGCTTTGATAATGGTTGGCGTCATAGATGATTTTATTGAAAACATGCTGGTCACGATTGGAATAAATATTATCTTAGCAACTGGCTTGAACCTGATTATCGGCTTCAGTGGTCAATTTTCTCTTGGTCATGCAGGTTTTATGGCAATAGGAGCATACGCTACTGCAATTATTACTCAACGTATAAGTAGTGAAGCTGGCTTTTTAATCTCAATGCTCGTAGGTGTGCTGATAGCCATTGTAATTGCTGCGGTTATTGGTACGGCAACTTTCATTCGCTTAAAGGGTGACTATTTAGCAATCGCAACTCTAGGAGCAGCTGAAATTATCCGCAATGTCATTAATAATTTGAAAATTACTGGTGGAGCGGCAGGGTTATACAATATTCCTCAGTTATGCTCATGGCCAACTGTTTATATCTTGGTTTGTGTGACCACAATCATTTTGACAAACTTTATTCGCTCAAAAGACGGTCGGGCAATTAAAGCTGTTCGTGAAGACGAAATTGCTGCTGAAGCAATGGGAATTAATACTACTAAATGGAAATTGGCTGCTTTCGTTTTAGGTGGCGCAACTGCTGCAATAGCTGGCAGTCTCCATGCTTCATTCTTGCAAACAATATCTCCTTCAAACTTTGGTATCATGGAATCTATCTCTATCTTAGTTATTGTTGTTTTGGGTGGTGTTGGCAGTATGACTGGCACGTTTGTTGCAGCAATCGTTTTAGGCGTTTTAGATACCGTTTTACAAAGTTTCGGTGCATTAAGAATGGTGATCTATGCTATAGTCTTGATACTAATCATGATTTTCAAGCCATCAGGACTTTTGGGTAACTGGGAATTCTCACTTAAAAATTTGACACGCCATTTCGGCAAAAAGGAAAGGAGCTAGTATATGCCACACTTATTAGATGTTGACCACGTAGTGCGCAAGTTTGGTGGGTTAACTGCAGTTAATGATGTCTCACTTCATCTGGATAAGCACGAACTAGTTGCCTTGATTGGTCCTAATGGTGCAGGTAAAACCACTTTGTTTAACTTGCTAACTGGAATGGTGCAAGTTACTAGTGGAAAGATCAACTTGCAAGTTGATGATCAAAATTATGATTTAACGCATAAAAGTGCTGTGCAAATTGCAGACTTAGGTTTATCCCGTACATTTCAAAATATTCGCTTATTTAAAGACTTAACTGTTATGGATAATGTTCTAACTGCAATGACAAATGAATACAAAGAAAACTTTTTAACAACAGTTTTTCGTTTACCCAGTTTTTATAAAACGGAAAAGGAAATGAAGGAAGCTGCGCAAAAGTTATTAGCAATCTTTGATTTAACGGATAATGAACAAACTTTGGCTAAGAACTTGCCTTATGGAACGCAAAGACGCTTGGAAATAGTACGTGCTTTGGCTACTCACCCGCAGATTCTTTTCCTGGATGAACCTGCTGCTGGTATGAACCCAGAAGAAACAGCGGATTTGACTAATCTTATTAAATATATTCAGAAGGAATTTCAGATCACGGTTTTGTTAATTGAGCATGACATGTCTTTAGTTATGAACCTGGCTGAAAGAATCTATGTACTTGATCAAGGCGAGATATTGGCTACCGGATCGCCTGAAGAAATTAAGGCCAATCCTAAAGTTGTTGAAGCATATCTAGGAGAGGGTGATGACTAGATGGCAATGTTAGAAGTTCGTGACCTGTCTGTAAATTATGGTGTTATTCAAGCTGTTAAGAATGTCAGTTTTGAAATTAACCAAGGTGAAATCGTAACCCTAATTGGAGCTAATGGAGCTGGTAAGTCAACTATTGTTAAGACAATTTCTGGCTTGTTAAAACCCAAAAGTGGTCAAATTTTCTACCTTGGCGAAGAAATAGATCACAAAAGTGCTCCGCAAATTGTGAGCGCGGGTATCTCTCAAGTAGCAGAAGGTCGGCATATTTTTGCTGGAATGACCGTAATGGAGAATCTGCAGATGGGTGCGTTTTTGCAAAAGAATCATGATGAAGTTTCAAAAACCTACAAAGATATTTTTGAACGCTTTCCAATTTTGAAAAAAAGACGTAATCAGGATGCAGCTACCCTGTCAGGTGGTGAGCAGCAAATGTTGGCCATGGGTCGTGCCTTAATGGCAAAGCCAAAATTGTTGCTGCTTGATGAACCATCAATGGGTTTATCACCCCTGTATATTCAAGAAATATTTAAAATTATTAAAGAACTAAACGAAAAAGGTACCACTATTTTGTTGATAGAACAAAATGCTAAACAAGCTCTATCTATTGCCGATCGTGGTTATGTATTGGCAACAGGAGTAGTGCAATTAAGTGGTACTGGTCAAGAATTGTTGGCTAACCCGGAAGTACAGAAAGTATATTTTGGTGGTTAGTGGTAATCAAGTTGTTGTAATGACAATGATGTTAATTCATTGTTAAGTCAGATAGTGAAAACTATAGAGTTTACATAAAATTCTGAGGAGGTAATTGTGATGGAAACGAAATATTTTAAACAAAAAAGTAATATGAATATCTTTCAAACTCAGGATTTAGTTGCCTTGTTGTTGGAGCGCAGGACTTAACATACATGAATTACGTGATGTAATTTAAAGTAGTTAAGCCCTAGTTTGCGTGTCAATGATTGGGGTTTAACTAATTGATAATTTAAGCCTCATTCATTGATTTGAATGAGGCTTTTTTGTGGTCAATTTTAGTTAAAGAATAGAAAGAATAGTTAGAAGGAACAAGATGATGGATAATATTAGCGGTATTAAGAAGATAATGAATGTTGTAATCACTGGCATGGCTGCTTTTATGCTGGCAGGCTGTACTGTTGCTAAAAGCAGTAGTGGGGATGGAACTAAGCAAGATAAAGATTCAGTCAAAATTGGCGTTAACATGGAGTTGTCTGGAGCTGCAGCCGGTTATGGCAACGCTCAAAAGCAAGGTATTCAATTAGCAGTTAGTGAAATTAATAAAAAAGGCGGCATTGATGTTAATGGTCATAAGAAAAAAATCAAACTGATCATGCGTGATAATAAAACTGCTATTTCTACTTCTGCTTCAGTTGCTGCCCAATTAGCTACAAAAGAAAAGGTAGCAGCAATTGTAGGACCGGCAACTACTAATGCTGGCACAGCTGAAATTCCTAATATTACTAAGGCTAAGGTACCAAGTGTCAGTCCTTCGGCGACAGATCCAAATTACACTTTACAAAAGAATGGTAAAGTGCAGCCATTTGTTTTTAGGGCATGTTACCAAAATAATTTTCAAGGTGGTAGTGCAGCCAAATTCGTAATGAATAACATTAAGGCAAAGAGAGTGGCTGTCTATACTGACAATTCAAGTGACTATGGTAACGGTCTTGCTAAAGCATTTAAGAAAACTTATAAAGGCAAGATAGTTGATAGTCAGACATTTTCAGAAGGTGACAAAGATTTTAACGCTGTATTAACTTCGTTTAAAGCTAAGAAAGTCGATGCTATTTACGTTCCTGGCTACTACACGGAAGTTGGCTTAATAATTAAGCAAGCGCGTCAAATTGGAATTAAGGCACCAATTGTCGGTAGTGATGGTATGGCTGATCCGAAGCTGGTACAAATTGCTGGTGCTAAAAATGCAAGTAAAATCTACTATACTACGCCATTTTCAACACAGGTAGCTGCCAAGGATCCAACTGCTTCTAAATTTATGAGTGATTTCAAGAACCGCTACCATGAAGAAGCACCAACTTTTTCTGCTTTAGCTTATGATGCGGTATATATGATTAAAGAAGCAATCGAAAATGAAAAATCCGATGATTCTGCAAAAATCACGAAGGGTCTGGAACAAATTAAAGATTTTACTGGCGTAACTGGGAAAATCACAGTAGATAAAGATCATAATCCTGAAAAACCAATTGCTGTAGAAGAATTAATTAATGGCAAAGTGGGTAAAACTTTTAAAATTGAATAAGACTTATTTTTAAACAATAAAAAAGTTAGCTTTTCTAAGAAAGAATAGCTAACTTTTTTGATTGTATAAAATATTCTCCTGTTAATTGGGGGCATCAGAGCTTTAATTTATCATATGAAACAACTTTTTTCTCTTGCTCTGTCATATTCATCACTGTAATTGAAGCGTTACGAGGTCGTTCTTTAATATCAAAATCGCTGTAACGATCGGCAATACTATGAATTGTAAAGCCGTGAGTTACGAGCAAAATATTTTCAGCCCCATCTAATTGACTGATTAATTTGAATCCCTTATTTATTCTATGCCAATATTCTTTAGCATTTTCTGCATCATGAAAAGGATCGGCCTCTTTAATCCAGTCTTTCACTGTGTCTAATGATTCATTTTTGAGCATTTCAGCATGGCTTTTATAACCGTGGGGACCACTAATCATTTGCCAAGCAGCATCTGAATCCATACCTTCAAAATAGCCGTAAAAATGTTCACGGAAAAAAGGAGTTGCGATATGTTGAATTTCATCACGGTTAACATTGTGTTTAATGATGATGTCACAAGTGTCGCTTGCTCTTTTCATATCACTTGATAATGCAATGTCAAAAGGCACATCTTTTAAAGCTTCACCAACTTGGTCAGCGCCTGCTATTCCTTTTTCTGTTAGTGGCGTATCACACCAGCCTTGCATTTTGTTATAGCGGTTAATAAAAGTTTCACCGTGACGCACTATATATATTCTTTTCATTTTACTCCTCGCAAATTTAATATTTTATTTCTTGTATAATTTTTGAACATTTTCAACATCGACAGGCTCAATTGGGTACAAAGAACCAGTAGGATACATTACAGACACTCCATTATTATGTTTTAGTCCGATTGCATGTCCCAATTCATGTTCTACAGTATTTAAAATACGTTGGTAAGTATAACTGTATGGTGAAAAATTCTGTAAGTAATAAATATTTAACCTGGTAACTGCAGAATACATGATTCCAGTTTTGACATAATAATGAAAAGTAGTATACCCCGCATAATTGGTATTGGGACTATAAACCTGTTCAACTACAATATTAGCTTTTTTCCTGCTTTTGGCTACGGTAAAAGTAAAGGCTTTAGTATCATTCCATTCATCAATTGCATCTTTAGTAGCAGAAATTAATTCTTCATTATTATCAAGATCTATATAAATAGAAGCTTTAGGCTTTTTCCAGTGCCAAGAAGAAGCTACAGCAGCTGTACGTTTTTTCTTGGCCTTTTTACTTTTCTTTGTTTTCTTTTTAACTTTTTTTGCCTTTTTAGCAACTTTCTTGGCATAAACGGTCTGAGAAGGCCAACTAGATAACGAATTATCAGCAATCGGAGCAATTGCACTTCCAATTGTAAAAATTACAACTAGCGCACACGCTAATTTAGATAAAAAATGACCATATTTTTTCATACCTTAATCAACTCCATTACCTTACATTATATAGGAAAAATAGTAAAAGTTTCATAATTTACTGATTTTAACGCATAAATTATAATCATTATCAGGAAATTTATGCAGATTTTACTGTTTAGCTAAAAACAAATCCAAGATTTTAATATAAACCGATTTCATGGTAAAATAGAATGCAAGTTTTGGAAAATTAGGTGAGTTTATGACAAAAGCGATGGATGATAAAGAATTTGAGCAAAAGCATCTCGACAAGATTTTAAAAATGATACGGGCTAAAAAAGCCGAGTTGTCATCGTCAATTAAGTCGGCTGAAGGAGAAGCCCAAGATCTTAATTCACACTTTTTTGATGATGTAAAATTAGATTATGACGGCTATTCAACATCTATGGAGACTGCGTTGTCTATTCACCAGCAACAGCAACTGCTTGATGAACGTCAAAATGCCTGGCAGCATGCAGCAAAACAACTAAGTACTATCCAAAAATTAGAACAAAAGCCATATTTTGCCAGAGTAGACTTTAAAGAAGCAAATGAAAATCCGGAAACTATTTATATTGGTCTAGGTTCTTTTGCGGACAAAAATAATCACTTTTTGATTTATGATTGGCGCGCCCCAATTTCATCAATTTATTATGATGGTAAGATTGGCAAAGTCTCTTACATGTCACCTGAAGGTGAAATTACCGTTGATATGACCAAAAAACGGCAGTTTATGATTGAAAACGGCAAGATTGTCAACATGTTTGACACCAATGAGTCTATTGGTGACCAAATGTTGCTGGAAGTCTTAGGTGAAAAATCCGGCACGCAGATGAAATCGATTGTCACGACTATTCAGCGTGAGCAGAACAAAATCATTAGAAATACCAGTGCTGACCTATTGTTTGTTCAAGGAGCAGCTGGTTCGGGTAAAACCTCTGCAATTTTACAGAGAATTGCCTATCTGCTATATCGCTATCGCGGCAACCTTACCAGTAGTGACGTCATCATGTTTAGCCCTAATCAATTATTCAACGATTATATCAAGAATGTTTTGCCCGAGATGGGTGAACAAAACATGGTGCAAATGACTTACTGGCAGTTTGTAGCTAGAAGACTACCGGGAATGACCGTTGAAAATTTGTTTGATCAATTTGAGGATAGCAGGGCTGATTCTGCAATTAGTCAATTTAAGGATTCAACAAATTTCTTTAATTTACTGCATCATTATGCTAAACACCTCAATAAACGCGGCGTAATTTTTAAAAATATTTACTTCCGTAATAAAAAGAAACCATTTTTTACGAAAGAAAAAATCAGTGAACTCTATTATTCATTTAATTCCAATTATAATTTGAGCAATAGAATTGATGCTACGCGAGAAGGATTAATAAAATCACTCAATCGCAAGATTAACAGCGAAACTAAAAAGGCCTGGGTGTCAGACGCCATCCAAAATCTTAGTCAAGAGCAGCTCAATGCTTTATATGATCGTCCAGACCAAGAATTTGAATCAGAGGAAAAAGAAGAAAAGTTCCTCAGCCGTAAAATTGTCGTTAAGGCACTTGATAAGGTTTTCCAGCAAATTAGACGGAATAATTTTATTAATATGCGTGCACAATATTTAAGCTTTTTACGTGCTGTTCCTAAAATGACTGATCTAAGTAAATGGCAAATTGAAGAAGCAGATTGGCAAAAACACATCGAAGAAGTTAAGCAAAGTTTTATGAAGCATTATATTCATATGAATGATGTTTCAGCCTACTTGTATCTTTATGATCTAATCACAGGTCGTCATGTAGATTATGAAATGCGTTATGCTTTTATTGACGAGATTCAGGATTATACGCCGTTTCAACTTTGCTACCTGAAATATAATTTCCCTCGTGCTAAATTTACGATGTTGGGCGATTTAAACCAGGCTATTTTTACCAAAGATGAAAGTAGAAGTCTGCTTAAGCAGATCAGTGGTTTATTTGATCCTGAAAAAACTGATGTCGTCCAGTTAACTAAATCTTATCGTTCAACAAAACAGTTGACTGAATTTACTAAGCAAATCCTGCGGCAAGGTGAAAAAATTGAATCATTTGACCGTCAGGGGCCTAAGCCCGCTCTTTGGCAACGCTGCGATGATGTTGCTGCAATCAAGGTACTGGAAGAAATACTAGATGAAAATAATCAGGCTAACATGACAACTGCAATTATTACCAAGGACTTGGCCAGCGCTAAAATTGTGGCAGAAAAGCTCCAAGAAGATAAAGTGAAAGCAACATTGATTGCTACTGCCAATCAGCGCTTAGTTGAGGGCACTTTAGTTATTCCATCCTATTTAGCTAAAGGCTTGGAGTTTGATGCCGTTATTATGTGGGCTGCCTCAAAAGAAAATTATCATCGCATTGATGAAACGCAACTTGTATACACAATAACTTCTCGGGCGATGTACAAGCTTGATATTATTTATACTAACGAAAAGAGTCCACTTCTGGAAGTAGACCGAAAAACTTATATAGAAAAGTAGGAAGATTTTATGACTGACAGTGAAAAATTTACCTTCAAGCGGGTTGTGCAAATGACAGGTCGCGAAATGTTTTGTGTAGCTCGTTTACGAATAGATACGTTTGTAACCGAGCAGGAAATAACAGTACCAGAACTTGACGATCAAGATTTAGACTCAATTCAGGTCTATTTGCTTAATGCAGAAAAAACAAATGCCTTGGCCGTTTGCCGTATTTTTCCAGAAAATGGTAAGTGGATGCTAGGCAGAGTAGCAGTAGCTGCAACATCCCGCGGGCAAAAGCTGGGAACCAAAATGATGAAACAGGTTCATGAATACCTGCGTGATCAGGGTGCCGACCGGCTTTATTGTCATGCACAATGGCAGGCCAAGCCCTTCTATGATTTTTTAGGCTATCACACTGAAGGCGAGCCATTTGTAGAGGCTGACATTAAGCATGTTATGATGTATAAAGATTTATAAAAATGATAACTTGCACTACATTTGTGCAAGTTTTTCTTTAATTGCTGCCACAACCAAATCAATTAAAATTTGATTTCCAGCAGCAGTAAGATGTTGTCCATCTTCTTGATAGTACGAAGATAAATTTTCTAACTGGCAAAAATTGGCGATCAAGTTAATAAAAGGAATATGATACTTGCGTGCACAATCTGCGGCAATTTGATTGTATACTTTCATATCTTCAAGGTTATAGTATTGCATGATGTTCTTGTTATTAGGATCTTCATAAGATGGACCTGCAATAATCATTTTAGCGCTACCGATATTTTTAACCATGTGATCCAGGTTCTGAGCATAAGCAGTGCTGCTAATCCCCCAATCACTTGACATGTCATTTGTGCCATATTCTAGCACCACTATGTCAGCATCTTGGGGAATTAAATTTAGGCGTTTCTTGCCTTCAGCAGTAGTAGCACCACTTAAGGATAAGTTTATAATTTGTGCATCTGCGTCTAGGTTTTTTTGCACGCCTGCAGTTATGACATTGGTATCACGGCCAGCATGGTAGCCATTAAATATAGAATCGCCAAAAAGAATTATCTTTTTCATAGTTTTGCCTTTCTTTTTACTTAGAAAAATTAATTAGGAAACATTATACTTTTATTTTACTATATTGATAAACATAAAATTTAAGGACATTAGGATGAAAAATTATTTACAATTTAACAGGGAAAAATGGCAGTCTTTTTCTGCCACTGAATCAGTTAAGATTACTAAAGAAGAACTGGCAAAGATAAAATCTTTGGGAGATATTATCAATTTAACTGACGTACAAGAAGTTTACAGCAGTTTAATTGAGTATCTTTATTTAGTTTATCAGGATAAACGGTCTCTGCAACAAAAGCAAAGCGAGTTTTTGCACCAGAAAGTTGCTAGCGCACCTTTTATTATTGGTATTTCCGGTTCAGTAGCAGTGGGTAAATCTACCACAGCTAGACTTTTACAAGTATTGCTTAGCCGGACATATCCAGGCTTGAAAGTACACTTGATGACTACAGACGGTTTCATTTATTCTAACCAGGAGTTGGCAAGACGCAATCTGACTGACCGCAAGGGTTTTCCTGAAAGTTATAATATGAAATTACTCACCGACTTTCTCCAAGATGTATTGAGTGGCAAAAAAGATATTGTTTATCCACTTTATTCTCAAGAACTGAGTGACATTGTGCCCGGAAAATATGGCCACGTGTGTGAACCCGATATTTTAATTATTGAGGGCATTAATACACTGCAATTGCCTACCAATGGCCAAATTGTGACGAGTGATTTTTTTGATTTTTCAATTTATATTGATGCTCCTGAGGATCTGATTGAAAAGTGGTTTATGCAGCGTTTCGTCAGGGTAATGGAACTAAATAAAAATAATCCGCATAATTTTTATTATGAGATGGCTAATGGCCCTAGGGATGAAGCCTTAAAGTTTGCAGAGGAAACTTGGCAAATGGTGAACTTGGTCAACTTACGTGAGTATATTGCTCCAACAAAGCAACGCGCCAGCTTGATTTTGCATAAAACTGCAGGTCATGTTATCGACCAAATTTATCTTAAACAAATCTAATGTGTGCCTTTACAAAGAGTAATTTATAATAGGCTTTGAAAGTGTGAAGTTAAGAGTAATACAGGAGGAACAAATGTTACTGTTAAATAGAAGTGATATTGAAAAATGTTATTCCTTAAAAGATTGCATTGATGCAGTGGCCGATGCCTTTAAATATTTTTCTGCCGGTAAAGTAGACGTGCCGCTAAGAACTCAGATTCTTAAGCAAAATGGTAAAGATACCTTCTTGTGTATGCCGGCTTTTTGTGAAGAGTATGATGCTGCTTGTGTGAAAGTGTTGAACATGTTTCCTGAAAATATTAATCAAGGCTTGCCTTCAATTAATGCTCAGGTGTTAAATATTGATACCAAAACTGGCATAGTGAATGCGATTTTGGATGGTAATTATGTTACCCAATTGCGTACTGGCTCTGCTTCTGGTGTGGCGCTGAAATATTTGGCAAAAAAGAATTGCAAAAAGGGTGCATTAATTGGTACGGGAGGTCAGGCTGCAACTCAGCTTGAAGCAATGCTAATCGTACGTGACCTGGATGAAGTTGCAGTCAGTGATCTTGATTTTGAACGTGCCCAAAAGTTTGCTGGGAAAATGCAAGAGCAATTAGCGCAATACCGTACCAAAATCACTGCAGTTAAGACAGGTAATGAAGCCGTGAAGGATGCAGATGTGATTATATCTGTTACACCGTCAACTAAACCGGTTTATGATGCTCAATTTATTAAAAAAGGGGCAACTATTTGCGGCGTTGGTGCTTATCAACCACAAATGGAAGAAACCCCGGCTGAACTAGTCGCTAAAGCAAATAAAATTTACTTTGATTCTAAAGATGCTGTTTTGGCAGAATCTGGAGACATACTTATCCCTTTAAACAAGGGCATGGTTACAAATACTAGTTTTACTGGTGAGATTGGTAAAGTGGTCAGCGGCGATCTAATCGGGCGTGAAAACGATGACGAAATAATTTTCTTTGAAACTGTTGGCATTGCAGCTCAAGACTTGATGGCAACGAAGTCTATTTATGATAAAGCCGCAAAGCAAAAGGTAGGCACTAAAGTTAATATGTAATTTTATTAACAAATCACTATTTGGTCTATATTAAAATCATTAATCACTGATTTAGTGGTGTTGATAAAGTCCAAATTTTGTTATACTAATCATTATGAATGAGATTTTTTTACTATTAATTAAAAAATTTGCTTTACCTCCAGCGTGGTTTTCTTAAAATCAGTAATTAATTCAGAAATAGATTTAAAGGAGTAAAAAATGGTACAAGCAATTAACTTAAAAAAAGGTATGGTTTTTAGTCAAGATGGCAAACTAATTCGTGTTTTAAAGGCCAATCATCATAAGCCGGGAAAAGGCAACACTGTTATGCAAATGGATTTGCGTAATGTTGAAAGTGGTGCTGTGGTTCATAAAACTATGCGTCCAACCGAGAAAGTAGATTTAGTCGAAATCACCAAGAAAAATGCGCAGTATCTTTATAATGAAGGTGATATTTATACTTTCATGGATACTGAAACTTATGAACAATATGAGGTTTCAGCAGAACAACTAGGTGATGACAAACTTTACCTGATGCCTAATATTGAGGTTCAATTGGAGTTTGCTAATGACAGCAAGCTGCTTGGTGTGGAATTACCATCAACTGTTACAATGAAAGTAGCACATACTGAACCAGGCATTAAAGGCGCTACTGTTACCGGTTCCGGCAAACCAGCTACTATGGAAACAGGCTTGGTAGTTCAGGTCCCAGACTTCATTAAGGAAGGTGAAGAACTGGTTATCAATACGGCAGAAGGTGCCTATAAGTCAAGAGCCGAAGGTGGCAAATAAACTTATAAATTTGAAAAATATAATATAAGCTAACAAAGCACTTCACAAAATTAATAGTGGAGTGCTTATTTTTTGATGTTTAAGTAAAAATTAGTAATACTTTTTTCTAAATTGCCCAGGTGACATTCCTGTTGCTTCCTTTATTTTCTTATATAAATGGGACGCATCTGTAAATCCACAAGATATAGCTATTTTTTCCAAAGGAATAGTTGTATCTTTTACAAGTAAGCTTTTAGCCTGCTTTATGCGTATTTTTAATAAATAACTATGAATACTCAAACCGGTATATTTTTTAAAATCACGTGCTAATTGTGAGGGACTCATTGAACACTTTAAAGCAATGTCATTGACAGTGATTTTCTTATAGTAATTCTGATCCATATATTTAATAGCAGTTTTAATATAATTGGGAGCAGAATGAAATTCACTGGAATGATTAGTAAGTTCGTGCTCTTGAGTAGCAAATAGGTCACAAACCAGGCTGTACGTTAAATTAGATAAGAACGGATCATTTGTACCATCTGTATTTGTGGAAATTAACCGAAAAATTCGACTAAATAAGTTTTCAGTATTTTTGTAAGGTGTAAAGACCGGAAGAGTGTTTTCAATAACTTCATTGAAAATTTTTTGCATAAAAGGACTGTTGAAGTGTAGAAAATAAAAATCACTGTCCGTTACAGCCTTATAATAATTAAATTCTTTACAATCTAACAAAACTATTTGCTGTTTCGCAATAAACACCTGGTTACGAAAAAAAATTCCATTTCTCCTTTTTTGATAAATATTATTAAAAAGGAATCCATAAAATCTCTTTTTACTTTATACGGGTAGGTCACCAGATATTCTGCCCCAAACATAGGGTAAAAGAATATTTCATGTGCCAAATCGCTGGGATTATTATAATAAATCCCTTTTTCTACAGTAACGCCACACTCATTTTGGGGAATAAAATCCGAGTATTTATTCATTTTGTTCCCTCTTATTTATCTGAACTTTGATTTACATGACGATTCTGAAAGCAAGATTGAAGTTCTTCAAGAGATTTTCCTCTTGTTTCAGGGATAAATTTAATCGCATAAAATAGCGAAAAGATATTTAGTACAGTAAATACAATAAAGGTATTACTAAAGCCAATATTAGTCAATAATATCGGGAATATATAACCTACTAAAAAATTCGATAGCCATAAAAAGAAAGTCGCAATTCCCATAGCCATTCCGCGAATACTTTGAGGGAAAATTTCTGACAATAGGACCCAAACAATGGGTGAGACTCCTCCTTGGAAAAACATCAGAAAAATAGCCATCAGTAAAAGCATAACAAATGGGAAAATTGGACTTTTAATTAATACTACCGAAAGTATGCTGATTGCCAACATCGTTACAGTTGTTCCGCAAATTGCAGTAATTACCATTTTTCTTCTGTCTATTTTGCCCATTAAATGGATGCTGGCAATGGTTGCAAGAGTTGAAATAATACCATTGCTAATATTGGCAATTAAAGCAGCAGAATGGCTAAACCCGGCATTGCTTAAAACAGTTGTGCCATAAAACATAATTATGTTTATACCAATAGCCTGTTGCATTACCCCCAATCCAATACCAATCAATATTAGACGGCGAATCCAGGGAATTTTCAAGTCCTTAAAGGTCGCCTTTTTCTGTTTGCTGCTTAAAGCTAAAGACTGCTTAATTCTGACGATTTCAGCTTTAGCATCTTCTTTGCTGTTACGAATTTTCTCCAAGACTGAAAGCGCTTGATCGTTTTGGTGTTTAGTCACTAACCACCTTGGCGATTCAGGTACTTTATGTATACCAAATAAAAGCAAAGTTTCGGGTATAAGTCCTACAGCCAGCATGTATCTCCAAATGCCGCGATAGCTTCCCAGCATTACCCCGAATAATGCATTGATTATGTAAGATAGTAATTGCCCGCTTACGATCATCAGTTCATGATGATTAACAAATTTGCCTCTTATTTCAGGTGTAGACAATTCTGCCAGAAAAACGGGACTAATGACTGACTCTGCACCAACCGCTAGACCTAATAAAAAACGACATAAAATCATTACTAATGCATTTGGTGCAAAAGTACAACCTAAAGTGCCAAGAATAAAGATCCAGGCGGAATACATTAAAACTTTTTTTCTGCCGAAATAATCTGAAAGTTTGCCTCCAATGACTGCACCAAAAGCAGCGCCTAAAGTGATACCGCTGGTAACCAGACCTTCATCTGAAGCATTTAAATTAAGCTGATCAGGTTTACTCATGAAAGAGAGAGACCCATTCGTGGCCCCAGTATCTATACCAAATAACAAGCCGCCTAAAGTAATTATCCAACCATAACGTTGTAATCTTTTTTGCTTATTTTTATTTATGTATACATCTGCTTTGTTAGAAGATGCATCTTGTTCATTGTTCATTGAATCACCATATTCCTAATTTTAAAAAACCAAGTTATAAGTGATGCAATAACCAAAAATAGGCTCGTGAGTAATTTTTATCATTTTTTAAAGGCTATTTCAAGGGTACTCATTTTTTAAAAGCAAAATAAATATAATAAAACTCTTAATACACAAGAGAAAAGAGGAGCTTATATATTTTTGAAAATATTTGTTAATGAAAGAGCAAACTTGATTAAAAAATATCTTTTTGCTTGAAAAAAAGATTAAAAGTACATTTCCTTAGCATAAAAATACATTTTTCGCACTGGAAATCACCTTTTAAGCAGTGTAAAAACTGCTTTTTTAAAAATATTTTATATATATTTTATTTATTAATATTTTTAGTAATACTAACAAAAAAGCTTTTTTATGCTTTTTAAAAATATAAATATTATAAGATGTATTTATTAATAAATAAAAGCGTTTGCAAAAGAAATAACGAACTTTACAGTAAGTTCCAGTGATTGCAATCACTGAAAATAGAAGAATTTTTCTATATTTCTTGGATTTTTATTATTTGCTCGTAATAAGAAATAGTCATATTAATGTTTTAATGTGCTTTAGTTGTTAAAGCATATTACATAAAAAATGGAGATTGTAAATGCAAGAAGATAGTTATGAAAATAATCATCATGGTTATTTGGTTCTAGTTGCATGGATTGCATGTATGGGTTCCCTGTGCTTTGGCTTTGATACTGGAGTTGTAAATGGCTCTTTGGATTTCTTAGCTAAACCAAGTCAGTTAAACTTGTCATCCTTTGAGCAGGGTGTCGTTTCAAGTGGTCTGACATTTGGTGCTGCATTTGGTGCCGTTTTTGGTAGTCCACTAAGCGATAAGATGGGCCGCAAGAAACTAATGATCTGGTTGGGCGTGTTATTTACGCTTACAGGTTTAGGCTGTGGCTTTGCACCTAATACGGGTGTCTTGATCATACTAAGAATAATCATGGGCTTAGCAGTTGGTGCAACTTCTGCTTTAGTTCCAGTTTATCTGGCAGAAATTTCACCTGCTAAAGAGCGCGGTAAGTTTGTCAGCATGAACCAGCTGCTAATTGTTGGAGGTCAAGGATTATCATTTTTGATTAATGCCGTTTTAGGCAATACGATTGGTGTTCATGATGCCGCAGTTTGGAGATTAATGCTGGGAATTACTGCAATTCCAGGTATTTTGCTTTGGTTTGGGATGTACTTAGTACCTGAAAGCCCGCAATGGTATGCCAATAAAGGAATGTTTGGTCAAGCGCTAAAAGCTTTGTATCGTGTTAGAACCAAAGCTCAGGCTGAAGCTGAGATCGATGAATTAAAAGAAAATGCTGCAGAGCTGGAACGGGAAAATGCTGAAAAAGCATCGTTTAAGGACTTTAAAAAACCCTGGATTTTCCAGATTGTTATTACTGGTTCCTTACTAGGAATTTTTCAGCAATTCGCTGGTATCAACTCTGTCATGTACTACGGTACCAAGATTTTAACCTCAGCAGGTTTTGGCAGTAACACCTCTTTATATATGAATATTGCTAACGGTGTATTTTCAGTCATTGGTGCCATAGTTGGTATGTATACAGTTGATAGGCTGGGAAGAAAGCCATTATTGTTAATTGGCTATATTTTCTGTGCCCTGGCCTTAATAGTCGTAGCACTCATTGGTAGCTTCGCACTCCATACTTCTTGGGCCCCTTACGCTGTTTTACTTATTTTGCTAGTTTATATCGTAATCGACCAGGGTACACTAGGCCCAGTAACTTGGTTACTTAATTCAGAAATTTTCCCAGCCCGTTACCGCGGATTAGGAACCGGAATTACCATCTTTGTTTTGTGGATGGCTAACTTCGTAGTAGGATTGTTATTCCCAGTTATTTTATCAATTTTGGGTATCTCATCATTCTACATTTTTGCAGCATTTTGTTTACTTGGTGCGTGGTTTGTCAAAGTTAGAGTTCCCGAAACTAAAGGTGCTTCTTTAGACAGTATAGAAAAATTCTTCCATAGCAGATACGACAAATAAAAAAATTATGAAGGAGAAAAATTATGTCTGAATATGATGTAAATAAAAATATAAAGTTAGGTATTTGTCCTATTGGTTGGCGTAATGACGATATTCCCTCAATTGGTGCGGAAAATACTTTTCCCCAACTTCTGAGTGATGCCGCTTTAGCTGGCTTTAAAGGAGTAGAGATGGGTGGCTTTTTCCCAGGTCCTGACGAGATTAATTATGAACGTAAATTGCGCCACATTGAAATTGCTGGTCAATGGTTCAGTAGTTTTATCATTAGAGACGGAATTGAAAAAGCAGCGGCAGACTTTGAAGAGCATTGTAAAAAACTGCAGGCTCTTGGTGCACATATCGCAACAGTCTCAGAGCAAACCTATTCCATTCAGCAAACCAGTAAGAACATTTTTGAAGATAAACCATATTTTACAGATGAAGAATGGGAAAAAGTATGTACCGGTTTGAATAAGTATGGTGAAATTGCTAAAAAGTATGATGTTAAAGTCGCATATCACCATCATTTAGGAACTGGTATTCAAACTTTGGCTGAGACTAAGAGATTGATGGATAACACTGATCCTGATAAAGTCGGCCTGGTTTTTGATACGGGTCATGCCTATGTTTCAGAGGGCGATGCCATGCCTATGCTCAATGAATTTGTTGATCGTGTTGTTCATGTTCACTTCAAAGATGTGCGCAAGAACAAGGAGGATGATTCAAGAAAGAAAGGTTTATCTTTCCAAGACTCATTCATGAATGATATGTTCACTGTTCCGGGTGATGGCGATATTGACTTTAAGCCAATATTTAAGACCCTAGCCGATCACCATTATACTGGTTGGATTATGGTTGAGGCCGAGCAAGACCCTAAGAAGCATAATCCATTTGAAATGGCGTTAAAAGCTCATAAATATATGGAAGATGAGTTATTTGCGCCATACCAAAAGTAAAAGAAAAATATAGATGAATTAAAAGGCATGCTTATATTACTTGTACACTTAATTAATAACAGAGCACACTTGTTTAATTTAATTTTATTAAGTTAGTTTTCGCCTAAATTGCCTTTTTATAAAAATTAGTGAGGTTTTTAATATATATGATTATTGATAAGTCCATTAAATGGGATAAAGTCTACGACGTAGTAGTTTTAGGATTCGGTGGCGCAGGCGCCAGCGCAGCAAGATTTGCTGCTGATAATGGGGCAAAAGTCCTCCTTGTTGATAAAGCACCTGAAGGCCACGAGGGAGGCAATACTAGGTATTCGGGTCAAAATGTTGGTTATACACCAGACCCTCAGAAATTCAGAACCTATTATAAGGCCTTAGCGCAGGGCTTTCACATTGATGAAGATGTGGAAGATACTGTCATTAATGGTTTGGCCAATATGAAAGAGTACTTTTCTAAATATCTTGAAGTTGAACCTTTTGTATTTGGTGAGCATCCAGATGATAACCCATTGTCTCATACTGCAGATAATCAAACCACTGCCACACACCCTGAATTTCCTGATTCTTCTGCTTCAGAGTTAATGACAGTTCATAATGGTATGTTTGATTCCGCTTTATGGACTGTACTTAGAGAAAGAGTTTTGGACAGAATGGATGATATTGATGTTTGGTACGATTCACCAGCAGTTCATATTATTCAAACGCCGGATAAGACAGTAGTTGGTGTCCAGATTAAAAGAAAAGACAAAGTTAGAAATATCGGTGCCCGTAATGGTGTGGTTTTGTCAACTGGTGGCTTTTCAAACAGTAAGATTAAGATTCAAGACTTTATTGGTGAACATCATTTGGCTCCTGTTGGTACGCTCTATAATACTGGTGATGGCATTGATCTTGCTCTTGAAGCTGGTGCCAGATTATGGCATATGACAACTTATAATTCTGCCGGCATTGTAGGAGACTTAACTTTGCCAGTTAAAGAAGGAGAACGCAGTGTTTTCCAACCAGCAGATATTGATGCTAAAGAAATGTACACTGGCAGCATCTTTGCAGTTGGTGATGATGGTACAAGATATTGTCGTGAAGATATTTTCAGTATTGAAGGTTGGTTTTATAATCACGGTCAATGGCGTACACCTCAGGCTCCTATCAAGCCGTACGTTGTCTTTGACCAAAAACAATACGAAAGATTAGCAAAGATTGATCATGTTCCATATCAGCGTGCGCTAAAGAACTTCTTAATTAGTGCCAACAGCGTTGCGGAACTGGCTGCAAAAATTGATGTCAAGCCAGAAACGTTAACTTCAACAATTGATACTTTCAATTCTTATGCAGAATCTGGAAACGACTTAGACTTTCATAGGGCAGCTGCAACTTTAGAAAGATTTGATACATCTGATACCATTTACGCTTTGCCAATGGTCCAATCTGTTGCTCAAACTCATGGTGGTCCAAAAAGAAATGGCAAAGCCGAAATCATGGATCCGTTTAACAATGCCATACCGCATTTATATGGAGCAGGAGAATTAGGTAGCAATATTGTCAGAATTTATCAAGGTGGAGAAAACCTGGCTGACTGCTTGATATTCGGTAAAGTCGCTGGTGAAAATGCGGCTAAGGCTAAGCATGATAAAGATGCTCTGTTTGAAAACGGCAACGATGCTGCTACAGGTGCTTCTGTTAAAGCAGATCCTGATCTAGCAAGTGATTTAAAGAAGAAATATACTTTTGAACTTGGCAAGAATCAGTACCTTGGCGTAAGTTCTGCTGGTATGGGTAATGATATTGTGGTTCGAGTTACTGTAGATGACAATCAAAACCTTAAAAACATTGAAGTTTTACAAGAAAGCGAAAGTGAAGACTACGGTAAGAGAGCAATCAAAGCTTTACCAAAAATTATGGTAGAGAAAAATACTTATGATGTAGATGCTATTTCCGGTGCCTCATCATCCAGCAGAGCTATGAAAGAGGCTGTTAAACAAGCTTTAGACTCGGCTAAAGAAAAAAATAAATAAAATACAGTCTTATAGCAAAATGTAATTTATAGAACTCGCAGTTGACTTTTTCAGAATGATCAAATATACATTCAGAAATTAATCTCTGCGAGTTTTTTAATAATTGGAGAAAAATAATGTTAAAAGGAATAATACCTGTAACTATCTCTGCCAACTTAATTAAAAACTTAGGAAGTGACGAGCCGCTTTTTGTCAGTGGTAGATTACTAGCCATAATGACTTTAGGAACAGATAATGAAGGTTTAATCACAAGGCGTGAGTATTTGCAATATTTTAGTACGCTTAGTATAGAGACAAAAGCGACTTTAATCGCTGATGGCCAGTCCGGCTTTGGCAATGAACTTAGTGCTTGGACTACCGCAAAGGAATTAGGAAATGCAGGGGCACGCTACCTAGTCCTTAATGATCAAAAGTGGCCGGCTACCTCTGTTGAAATAGCAGGTACATTAGCTAAAAAGATTTTTATGAATATGGTTAAAGCAGCAATAGCGGCGGCTAAAGACTACGATTTACAAATTATTCCTAAATTAGAAGGAATAACAAAATACGGTTATGCAGAATTGATAAGCAGAATCGAATTACTCTTAAAGATGGGAATTAAACAAATTATTGTAGCTAGATTAAATCGAAATGAAATAGCGCAGTTAAAAGCTGAAAAATTTTTCCCAAAAATCGGAATTGAATTAGACAATACGGACTTGGATCTAAAAGAGGTTCAAAACTTTAAGCCAACATTTATAGTGCCTGTAGAATCAACCATCGCAAGTACCTTAACTGCAGAACAACAATTATTTGAATTTTATAGCAAGGAGAACAATTATGAAGAATAAGGGCAAAAAAATGCGCTTAAGGTTTAAAAAGCTGGTTCATAATAGTACGGAAATTATAAAAATACCTGTAGTAGGGGACGGCTTATCAGCCAAAATAAGTGCAAAAGCAGGCTTCAAAGCAATTAATGTAACCGGATCTGCTACTAATTTTGTATATGGCAAACCTAATATGGGCTTTGCTGATTTTTATACCTTATTCGATCAAGCGAGAAAAATCACTGCGAATGTTTCTATTCCGGTTTTATGTGATGTCGGCACTGGCCATGGCGCCCCAGCTAATATAGCGCGAACAACTCGCAGTTATGAAGCAATTAATGCAGCAGGAATTTACCTTGATGATGGCGTTTGGCCTAAAAGATGTGGCCAAATGGCTATGACCCAAATAGCGCCGGTTTCTGAGATGAAGGAAAGACTACACGCTGCAGTAGAGACAAGAAAAGACCCTGATTTTGTGATTATGGCCCATTCTTCAGCCAGAGCAGTTTGTGATATTAATGAAACTATTGCCAAACTGCGTGCTTATTGTGCAGCAGGCGCTGATATGTTATATGTCGACAGCGTTTCATCAGAAAAGGAATTACTGCAAATAGCATCAGGACTTCCAGAAGTACCACTATTGGTGAATTTTGCCGGCCTAGCAGGGAATCTTAGTGGAAAAAAATTGTTTGATATGGGTTATAACATGGCAACTTTTGGAGAAGAAGCAATTTTTGCAAGAGTAAGTGGCGAGCAAGAGGTTTTAAAGCTAGAAAAAGGTAATTTTGCTGCTCTTTCATCAAAAAGTGGTTTGATTAGTGCGCCAGCATTTGAAGACCTAGTTGATACCGAGCAAATGAATGAACTTGAAAAAGAATTTACTTTATGAATCAGGATAATGATATGAAAAAGAAACAACAGGTAATCAAATTTATCATCATTATTATTCTATTCTGGTTTGCCCAATATGTTTATGTTCCTTACCAAACTCCCTTCTTAACAGCTATAAATGTTGCAGCTGGTTTTATTGGAATTGTGGTTGGGGCTTATGGCTTTTCGCAAATGTTATTGAGAATTCCTTTGGGAATGCTGGCAGATTGGCATTTAAACCATAAGTTGCTAATTACACTTGGTACATTATTAGCCGGTTTAGCATCAATTATGAGACTGCTTTGTCCCAATGGCATTGGCTTTTTATTGGGTAATATTTTTTCAGGAATTGCCAGCTCAACTTGGCTATCTTTTATGATTTACTTTTTAAAATTACGTTCAGATGTGAGCAAAGTAGAAAACATGGGTATTCTGGTAATGGCCAATAACTTAGGGATGCTTCTGGGATTTGTGATTTCAAGTTTATTTTATACCAAAATAGCCATGAAAGGTCTATGTGTTTTAGGTGTACTTGCCGGCATATTAGCCTGCATAATGACCATAAGTTTACCAAGATTTCAGTTCAGTTATAGTTCTGGGAAAAATTCTTTAATCAACTTAGTCAATGTCTTTAAAAATAAAACTTTGCTAATCAGTGGTGCATTAGCTTTTATTCAACAAGGAATACAAATGGCTACTACTATGTCTTTTACCAATCAGGTGATTAAAGAAATCCATGCACCGACTTATGCTGAGGGGTTGTCGTCCATTATTTATATGTGTTCAGCTGTCTTGTTTGCTCGCTTAACTTCCTCAAAGTATATTGCCAAGTTTAGTGATCGAAGTATTTTAATAGTTAGTTATTTCTTGCTGGCGCTGTACTGCTTTGCTATTCCTTTGGCTAGGCAAGTTTATTTAATATATTTGTTACAGATTATCCCCGGCGTTGGTACGGGAATATTGTTTGCCATTCTCAACGCAGCAGCAATTTCTAACGTCCCACAAAGAGCACTTTCAACAGCAACGGGAGTTTTTCAGTCAATTTATGCTCTGGGCATGACGCTTTTTCCCATTTTTGCCGGGCAATTACGTACTCAATATTCAATGACTGTTTCCTTTCGAGTTATGGGTCTTTTAGCTTTACTAGGGGGCTTGATTGTAATTATTTTTTGGCAAAAAGTAGGTAAAAATAATTAGTTGTTTTTTACATTTTATGAATATTTATATACATTGAGGCTCCATATGAAAGCTCTATAATGAAGTTTGTAACAAGTGAGCGAAAGCGCTTACTGAAACTAAAACTATAGGAGGAATATTATGACACTCAGAATTGGTATTATTGGTTGTGGTTATAAAGGCTCAGACCATATTGATCGTGTCGCTAACAGGATTAATGGCGCCACTTTGGCAGGTGTTGCTGATATTAAGCAGGAACTTGCTGAAAAATATGCTCAAAAATATAACTGCAAGCACTTTGAAACAGGTGAGGAATTAATTGAATCACCTGATATTGACGCTATCATGGTAGTTACTCGTCCCCATGATACTCATGTACCATTTGTTCTTAAAGCACTTGAAAAAGGAAAGTATGTCTTTAGTGAAAAGCCACTTTCAACTTCAGCAGATGATTGTAAGCGAGTTGTAGAAGCAGAAACAAAAATTGGTAAAAGACTAGTGCAAGTGGGTTTCATGCGTCGTTACGATAATGGTTATCGTCAAATTAAGAAGGCTATTGACGAAGGTACTTATGGTAAGCCTTTGCTTTTGCATATGACTCATAGAAATGAAACTACTGTTTCTGATTATTATGACAATGATGCCATTGTTGAAACCGCCATTCATGAATGTGATATTATGCACTGGTTAGTTGGTAGTGACTATGACAAAGTTTCTTGCTTTATTCCTGGAGCACAAACCAAATACACCCATAAGGGTCTGCATGATCCCCAAGTAATGACTTTTGATACTAAGAATGGTATTCATGCTGATCTAGAAGTATTTGTTAACAACCATAACAGTTACGATATTAATTGTGAAGTTGTTTGTGAAGAAGGCACTATTGCTTTGACTAGTCCAATTTTTACTCAAGTCAAAACTCAAGAAAGAGCACAAACCTCTATTCCACAGAATGATAGTTTCCGTTTCCGTCAAGCCTTTGATTCAGAAATCCAAGATTGGGTAAATGGTGTATTGGCTGACCATCTTAACCCAACAGCCCCAACAACTTGGGATGGTTTAATGGCCTGTGTTGCTGCTGATGCCTTAGAGAAGTCACGTGACAATGGCTTTGTCAAAGAACCAGTAGTTTTACCTGAAAGACCAGATCTTTACAAGAATTAGTAGTTAAAAAGGAAATAGAGATTTATATGAAACTAGCATATGATGCTTCAATGTTTCGTGACAGTACGCCACTTCATGAAACTATTGATAAAGTAGCGGAATTAGGATATAAATATTTGGAATTAGCCCCTAGAACTGATTTCTTCTGGTTTTATCAATATCCTAAAGCAAATTCTGCTATGATTGCAAATGTCCGCAAATGGTGTAAGGATGCAGGAGTTGAAATTTCATCCTTGGTTCCCGTCCAGCAATGGTCGTCACCTAACGAGCAGGAAAGACAAGCTGCTGTGCGTAACATGAAAAGGACAATTTGGCTCGCCTCTGAGCTTGGCGTTGATACCATTAATACTGAATTTTCTGGAGACAAATACGATTCTGTTACTTCAGAAGGTCAATGGTATAAATCCATGGAGGAATTGCTTCCTATTTTTGAAAAGGAAGGGATACGACTTGAAATTCAAGCCCACCCAAATGACTTTATCGAATCTAGTTACGCAGCAGCACAACTTATTCGCTCACTTAACTCTGACAATGTCGGCCAAGTGTTGTGTTCGGCACATGCCTTCTACTCTGATGGTGGCAAAGGTGATGTTAGAAAACAAATTTTAGATTCAAAAGATGTATTAAGTCACGTTCTAATAGCAGATACGTTTAACTTTGCTGGCTCTTACGGACTTAGATACACTATTAACCCGCCTGGTGCTCCTGTAACTATTCACCAACACTTAAATCCTGGTGAAGGTGAAGTTGATATGGATGCCTTTTACTCTACATTACGCGAGATTAATTTTGATGGTATCGTGACTAACAATGTATTTATGTGGCCTGATCGTATAGAATGGTCAAATGAAAAAACCTTAAAGTCCATTAAAGATGGACTCCATATTTAATGAAAGGAGGATTACTTAAATGCTAACATACAATGACTTTTGTATTAATAGAAAGTCTGCACCTGGATTAGACTTAAAAGACTTTATTAATATGGTTGCTGATCTTAATATTAAATATATTGAATTGCGTAACGATATAACAGGTAAAGTTGATAATTCCACCATTTTAGATGGTTATCAACCTGAAGAAATTAAGCAATTGCTTGATGAAAAAAATATTCAAGTAGTAGATATTAATGCTCAGGGCAACATGGACCTGGCAGAGAACTTAGAAGAAAACCTGCAAAGTCTTAATGAAATGATTGATATCGGTAAAGTTCTACACGTCAAAAATATTCTATTCTGTCCAGTTAGAGATGCCAATGATAAGAGAACAAGTGCAGTACGTCGTCAAGGTGCGATTAATAATATGAAAGCCTATTCTAAGCTCCTAAAGGAAAATGGTATGGGTGGTTTGCTTGAACCTTTAGGTTTCATGGACTCATCTTTAAGAACACCATGGCTTGCACAAGATATTATTAAAGCTGCCAAAGTCGATAACTTCAAATTAGTAGCTGATAATTTCCACTATTATTTAGCTGAAGTTACTAAGGAAGACTTTGAGACTAAAGTAGATCCAAACATGGTGGGCTTAGTTCATTTGAGTTCAGTTGTTAACCAGAAGCCACGGGAAGAATTAGGTGATGCTGACCGAATCTTGGTAACTAAGAATGATATTATGAATGCCCTAAATCACGTAAAAATGTTTGAAGAAAGTACTTATAATGGCTTATATTCTTTTGAACCATTTTCTCCAGACTTGTATAAATGGGATGCAGAAAAAGCCAAGAAAGAAATTGTTCGTAGCATAGATTTAATTAATGCCCAATAACTTTAATTAATATATATCTCTCAAACAAATCCAATTCGTTTATCTAAAAATAACTTTCAAAAAGAATATTGAACATTAAAAATAGATGTTCAATATTTTTTTAGTTAATTTATCTGGTCGAAAATTTGCTAATAGAAGTTTAATTCTCTATTACAAATGAAAAGAAAACAATACTGCATTAATTTAGAGACAGAAAAAAGCCTATTGCTAGCTTGTTTTATTAAGTTGGCAATAGGTTTTAGCTAGTTTTTAGAAGTAGGAATTAACCGGCAATTATTTTATCAATGCTGTCTGCAATTTCTTGTTTGCATTTATCATAACTCCAGTTATTAATTTCCGGTGCACAAGGTTCAAAAGAGTAAAGGCCAAAATAGTTGCTCTCCTTAAACCAATTTGCTTGTTCAATAGATCTCATCACATCTTCCTCATTAGTAGAAATGAAGTAACGATCCGCATCATCGGCTTCTTCTGGAGATTTTTGAGATGTAATAGAGCTTAAATGAATTAAACCAACGCGGCTGACATCGACTTTTTCATCAAAATCATCTTTAGTAACCTCAGCTTTGTAATAATGGAAGGTATCAGCAATTAACTTAAAGTTTTTAGCATCTGCCTCTTGCAAAACTTTTTGTGCGACCCACGGAAAACGCAGGGACGAGTCGCTAAATCCTAAAGGTTCAACTAAGCCGTTGACACCTACAGCGCCCAAAATATCAGAATAAATCCGAATATTATGAACTAAGTCGGCAAATTTTTGGTCAGCAGTACGAATATCATCTGCATTCCTAATAGGAGTAAACAAAATATGATCAGCACCAATTTTTTGTGCCGTTTCGGCTAATTTAGTGACTCCCTTTAATTTGGTATTCCAGTCACTACGATCATCGAGGTTAAATTCGGCGGAAATATTAGCGACATGAACATCGTAGTTTCTTTGCAAGTTGTTAAATTCTGCAATGCTTAAGTCATCCAAAAAATTGCTCCCGTGGTGGATGTCTGTTCTTAATTCGATATTATGAACTCTAACATCATTAGCTAATTTTACAAAGTCGGGAAGAGACAATCCTCCAGCACAACAGCGATTAATACAAAAATCATTTAATTCCAACATAATAAGTCCTCCTAAATATTTTTAATCAAGTTAATGCTCTCAGTAAGATTTTCTTTAGCTGTTTCATAATCCCACTGACGAAGTTCATCTGAAAAAGGTTCAAATGAAAATAAGCCATTAAATTTACTATTTGAAAACCATTTAATAGTATCAAATGCGTTGATATGATCATGGCTAGGATCACTTAAAAGCACGCGATTTTGATCAGTTAATTTGGATTTTGGCATCTGGGCCTCAATTGTGCTCATATGAATGAGCCCCACTTTATTAACATCAAGCTTATTATCTAAATCAGCACGGGTAACTCCACCCATGAACCAGTGAAATAGATCAGCTACCACTTTAAAATTGGTTACACCAGCTTCTTCGATGATATCAATAGCCCTAAAAGGTGTCCTGATTGAACTTTCAGGGAAACCCAGTGTTTCAAATAAGCCAGACATTCCTTCATCTTGAAGTCTTTTTGCAAAGACTTTAATGGTTTTAACACCATCATTAAACTTTTCACTGTCACTTCTATCATCGTGCTTGTCCATTACGGGACAGAATAGAATTTTTTTGGTGCCAATCCCCTGAGCGATTTTAATCATCTCATTAAGATCCTTCAAATTACTGTCTTTTTGACTCAATAAATCTGTATTACCGAGTGAGTTGATATCTTCAACCTGAACATTGTATTTTTGTAATAGACCATTGAACTCCGAAATGCTCATTCCATCTAGAACATTTTTATTATCGGGCTCTTTTCCTAAATCGTTGCGTAATTCCACGTGTTTGATTCCTAGATCACCAGCTAATTTAATAAAATCGGCAAGTGGCAAACCCGGCGCTGATTTACGATTAAGACATAAATTTGAATTATTAATCATATTAAATACCTCCATTTTATAAAGCGCTTCCTATCTGTAATGTTAGATAATAAAAAATAGAAGGTAAACGTAAAAAAAGCGCATGTATGTGTACTAATTTAAAAGAAAATATAAAAAATTTTAAAAGATTTTTGCTGGTTGCTCTATAATTTGATCTGAAAAAATATATTAGATTAGAACTTTGCTAATAGTAAATAAAACTTATGTGCTCAATAAAGATTTGATTGATTTTTATTTGAAAGAGTTTACAAGAAATGATATACTGATATCCATTAAGGACGTTACTTTTTATAAGGCGTTACTTACAGTTTTTTTGATGAGCTGTGGGTAACGCTTTTTTTATAACGTTTTTTGGAAAAGAGGTGAAAAAATTGTGGATTTTGAAGAATAACTTGAACAACAACGCTATCCTTGTTGAAGACCAGTCAAAAAATGAACGAATAATTTTAGGCAAAGCAATTGGCTATGGCAAAAAGATTGGCTGTGTTATCGACCTTGAAAAAGCTCAAATAGAGAAAAATTACGTTATAGTTGACCATGATTCCGTTAAGGCTTTTCAAGAATTAATAAAAAGGATAGACGATGCCAGTATTGAATATGCACGTCAAATTATTCAAAAAGGTGAACAAGAGCTGAATCTCAAGTTCAATGACATGTTACTCTTGACTCTTTCTGATCATATTAGTTTTATGCTAAAAAGGGTCAAGCAAAATTTGAACTTTAAAGCTCCATTAGAATGGGATGTTAAAGTTATTTATCCTGAAATTTTTAAATTTTCTGAAGATGCCGTTGAATTTTTACGTGAACAGACAAAACTTGATATTCCCCACACAGAGGCAACCTATATAGCTTTGCATTTAATTAATGCCAATTTCTCAATTAATGACATGGATACAACTATTTCCAGTACTAAAATTATTGATCAGGTTTTAGCGATTATTTCTGATTATTACCAGAAAGATTTGAAAGAAGATTCATATAGTTATAAGCGTTTTATCAATCACCTGAGATATTTTATTTTGCGTGAATTAAATCATGAAACGTCCAATTCAAAAAATTCAATTTTAAAGGTTATAGAGGCTAAATATGCCCGTGATTTTCAATGTGCGGAAAAAATTAAAACCTTTTTGCATGACAAATATCACTGGCAGATCGGGGAGGATGAAATGCTTTATCTAACCTTACATCTTAACCAATTAACACTTGTTGAAAATAAAAAATAATATGGAGTAAAAATGAAAAAAATAGATAAAGAAGCAAAAACGATCTTGAAATATGTCGGTGGATCGGAAAATGTTAATAGTTTGGTTCATTGTGCTACAAGACTTCGTTTTGTACTGAAAGACAACAGTAAAATTAAAAAAGATGATTTAAATAAATTGCCGAGTGTTTTAAGCGTCGTTTTGAGTGGCGGACAATGCCAGGTCGTAATTGGTCCCAATGTAACCGAGTTTTATGATGTCATCAAAAAGATGATTGGTTCAGAAAATAATTCTGATGAAGAAGATAAGCAGGATGAAAAGTTTTCACTAACAAAAGTTATTTCTGGAGCATTTTTGCCCTTAATTTCTATCATGGCTGGCGCGGGAATGGTCAAGGCTTTATTAACGGTATTGACGACCGCTCACTGGCTATCACCCACTAGTACACTATATTTAGTTTGCTCAGCTGCTGGTAATTCTATTTTTTACTTTTTACCGGTATTTTTAGGTATTACACTATCTAAGCAATTTAAGGCTGACCCCTTTGTAGGAGGTGCTTTAGGTGCAGCGCTACTCGAGCCTAATTTTACAGGACTAATAGGAAAACATGGACTGCATTTATTGGGATTAGGCTTAGATCCGATTGATTATTCAATGACAGTTTTCCCGATCTTTGTAATTATTGCTGTCTATGCTTTACTCAATAAATTGCTGAAAAAATACATCCCACAACAATTACAATTATTTTTAAACCCAATGATTTGTTTGCTTTTATTGGTTCCGGCAACTGTTTTAGTGTTTGGACCATTTGGGACCAATGTAGGTAACTGGATTTCAGCAGCAATTATGTGGTTATTTGGTAAAAGTAGGTTAATAGCCGGATTAGTATTAGGTGCCTCTTATCCATTCCTAACTGTTTTAGGACTACATTGGGGTTTTACGCCAATTACTCTGCAAAATTTAAAAGCCGTTGGTGGGGATGTAGTAGAAGGAGTTAATGTTTGTGCTGTCTGGGGACAAATAGGAATAGCTCTGGGTACTTTTCTTTATAGTGTTTATAAGCAAAAAAACACGAAACTGCGTGGCGTCTCAGGCTCGACGGCTATTACAGGAATTTTTGCTGGTGTCACTGAACCAATTTTATATGGTTTAATCATGCAGTCAAAGCGTTTAATGATAATTACTGCCATCGCTGGTGGCGTTGGTGGAGCGGTCAGTGCATTATTTCATGTTATGATGACTTCCTATGTCTTTCATAATATCTTTTCTATATTTATGTTGTCATATAAACCAATTGGTTTTATGGTTTTAGGTTCAGGTATTTCACTAGTATTAGGTGTTCTTTTGACCTTCTTTTGGGGATTTAAAGACCAAAATATAAATTCAGATGAAATGGCAGCTGACCTCACTCAAGCAGTAAATAAAGATCAAACAGTAGAAAAAAATGATCATCAGGCTTTAGTAATCACTTCTCCTTTTTCAGGTAAGGTACTTAATCTTGCTGATGTTCACGATGAAGTTTTTGCAAATGAGAGTATAGGCAAGGGAATAGCTGTTATTCCTAATTCTGATAAAGTAACAGCACCTTTTAATGGTCAAGTAATTACTGTAATGCCTACTAAGCATGCTATTGGCTTACGCAGTGATACAGGCGTTGAGCTTCTTATTCATATTGGACTTGATACTGTTAATTTAAATGGTAAATATTTTAACGCTTTAGTAAAAAATGGCGATAGAGTCGAACAGGGACAGGAAATTTTAGAAGCAGATATGGAAAAGATAAAAAAAGCTGGTTATACGCTCGAATCACCAATTATTATTACAAATCCTGAAAAATACCAAATTGATGTTAGCGTTAAGGAAGATGATATTATTCATACTCAGGATCAAATTATGTTTGTACAGTAGGAGATAAACTGCAAATGGAAAATAATTTTTTATGGGGCGGAGCTCTATCTGCTAACCAGGTCGAGGGCGCATATCTAGAAGACGGAAAGGGATTGGATATTTCAGATTTACTAACTGCAGGAACTGCAACAACTAAGCGGAAAATTACAACGTCTATTAATGAGAACGAGTATTATCCTAATCATAAGGCCATAGATTTTTATCATAGCTATAAAAGCGATATTAAATTAATGGCAAAAATGGGCTTTAGGTGCCTGCGTGTCAGCATTAATTGGTCAAGAATCTTTCCACATGGCGATGAAAATGAGCCTAATGAACAAGGATTAAAATTTTACCATAACTTATTTGAGACGATGAAGCAATATAACATTAAGCCCATCATAACATTGTCACACTTTGAAATGCCTTATTATCTGGTAGAAAAATTTGGCGGGTGGCGTAATCGCAAGTGCATCGCATATTTTGTGAAATTTGCTAAAGTTTGTTTAGACAATTTTATGCAATACACAAATTATTGGTTGACCTTTAATGAAATAAATAATCAATATTTAGTAGAAAATCCTCTTTTCCCATACACTAATTCTGGCTTAATTTTTAATGTAAATGATAATAAGCGTGAGGTCATGTTCCAAGCCGTTCATAATGAGTTTGTTGCGGGCAGTCAGATTGTGAAATATGCTCATTCCTTAAATACTAACCTTAAGGTAGGCTGCATGGTGGCTGCTTCACCGTATTATCCCAACACTCCCAACCCAGAAGATATTCTGAAAGCGCAAAAGTTAAACCAATATCAAATGTTTTTCTCTGATGTACAGGTACGGGGTAGATATCCTAATTTTATTTTAAAAGAATGGCAGGAAAAGGGTTATCACATTGAAATCACTGATAAGGATTTAGACGATTTAAAACATGGATGTGTCGATTACATAGGTTTCAGTTATTATTTATCAAGTACTGTGAGTGCAGACCCGAATAGAAAGAGAATTGGTTCTGGCAATGCTGCCAGTGAAGATACAGTTGTCAATTCGTATTTACAGAAAAACAAGTGGGGCTGGACTGTTGATCCGATTGGGCTGCGAATATGGCTAAATCAAGTTTATGATCGATATCAATTACCATTGTTTTTAGTTGAAAATGGTTTAGGTGCCGAAGATAAACTAACGTCAGATTATAAAATACATGATCCATACCGTATAAATTATTTAAAAGATCATATTATAGAAATGAAAAAAGCAATTGAAATTGATGGAGTCCCTGTAATTGGGTACTTGGTTTGGGGATGTATTGATTGTATTTCATTTACAACAGGCCAAATGTCCAAACGCTATGGATTAATTTATGTTGATTTAGACGATAGAGGCCAGGGTACGCTGAAACGTTATCAAAAGGATTCATTTGATTGGTTTAAAACCGTTATTAAAACGAATGGCAAGAAGCTTTAAAATATTTGCTAAATCGTAAGAATTGAATGGAATATTATTTTTAAAAACATAATTCTGATTTGTAATCTGAATTATGTTTTTTTTATACAAATTGGACTAGTTAGACAACATCTAAATATGTATATGAAAGTGTATCATTTTTCAGTTTTAAATGTGCAACAAGTTTCATTGCACTCACTTTATTATTTATTTGAGAGTTAGAAAGCAGGTGAAATATATCTTGTTGTATCACGAATACTTGTTACTAAAGATGTTAACAAATTCGAACTCTTTATTAAGTATTAGCCAGATAACTAATAAACTTCAAATAACTAAAAGAACTGCCTATTCAGCTATTAACGGGTTAAACGAATGGCTTGAGCTGCATGACTTAAATAAGATAATGACAGTTAGAAATCATGGCTATTTTGTTCAACCATACGAAATCGCTGAAATTGAGAAGGATCTTAAACATGATTTGCAGCAGGGAAAAGTCAAGTTGCCTCAATCGGTTAGAGTAATAGCAATTGAGTTTGCTCTTCTTTGCAGAAAGAATAGGGTTACTATTGAATATTTAAACTCTCTAAATGGAGTAACGAGAAGAACCACTCAGAGTGACTTAGCGAAAGTTAAAAAAGACACTGAAAGCAGAAATTTGAAGTTAGGGTTAGAAAAAAATGGCTATTTAATCACAGGTTTAGAGGAGGAAATTCGCAAATTTGCTTTACAAAAACTAGCTAATATTCAAGGAACAATGATTTTTGATAAGATTGCTCCATTTTTGAGTTTAGAAACTAAGGAAAAAGTAGAAATTGAGCAAGTACTTTTAACGGTTGAACAAAATATTGGTTGCTTATTAACGGATGAGTCAGTTTTTCAAGTTAAAGAGTACATCTGTTTTTCAGTTAAGAGATACAGAAATGGGCATTTTTTAAAAAATAGCAGGAATAAAAAAATTAAAGGTAGCGGTAAGTTCGAACCTTTAATTCGTAATTTGCTGACCTATCTGGGAATTTCTGCAGAGCACTTAAATGCTGAAAGTCAGCTTCTCTGTAAAATAATTGATTCAAGGCAAATCAGCAAAATTAGCAAAAATTTTGAATCACAAGAAATGTCAAATATTGCGGCACAAATCATCAAGCGCTTTTCAGTAATTTCTGGAATTGATTTGGTAAACAATAAGAGCTTGCAAAATGCACTGACAACACATTTGGTAGCTGCTCAAAGAAGAGTTTTATACAATGTGCAGTTTTTAAATTCAAGCTTGTTAAATGTCAGAAAAAAATATCCAGAAATTTATCTTTTAACTAAAGAAGCCATTCAGCCCTTTGAGCAATATCTAAAAAAATCTTTGACCGCTGATGAAATAGAATTGATTGCAGTTTACTTTGGCGGAGAAATTGAATTGCTCAAAAATGCAAAAAGTCAAAGTCCTAAAGAAAAAATTACTTTGGTATGCGGCAGTGGAATTGGGACGTCCCGTCTTTTAAAAATTCAACTTGAAAAAATGTTTCCTGATCAGTTAAAGATAAAGGTTATTACAAAGCAAGATTATGAAAAACAAGCCAGAGTTCATGCAGATTTGGTTATAGCCACTTTACCAGTAACAAATAAAGGTGCTCCAATCGTAAATATCAATCACATTCTAACTGATTATGATTTACAAACAATCAGACAGCACCTGGCTTCTAAAGCTCAAACTTCGTCTTCTGCTCATAATTCTCCCGCTGTTAAAACAACGCAAATTTTAGATATAGTCAGTGAATATGCCCATGTGAAGGACTTTACTGGCTTAACAGCGGCCCTGCAAAGTTATTTTTCTCAAAAAAATGTTCCTTTTAAAAAAGAGCAAAACAATTTACCTTGCTTAAGTGAAATCTTGCCAGAAAGAAGAATTGCTTTTGAAAATGGCACTTATTCCTGGCAGGAGTCAGTAAAAGTTACTGGACGGTTACTTGAAAAGGATCATATTACGGATGAGAAGTATACTCGCAAAATGTGTATGCAAATAGAGAAGTACGGACCATACATGAAAATTATGGATAATGTCATGTTGCTTCATGCAAAACCAGATAACCCCACAAGATTTTCTGTGCCCGGTATGAGTCTAGTTTGTTTTACCCCACCTGTTAAATTTAGCAAAGATATCAAAGCAAAATATGTTTTTAGCCTTTATGCACCAAATTCTAATTCTCAATTAAAGGCGCTAACACAATTAACTGAAATTTTTTCTGATAGCAGTTTATTAGAAGAATTTGAACATGCTGAAAACGCACCTACTTTTATTAAACTCTTTGATTCTGTAGAGAAAGGAGATGAAAAATTAAGTGACACCACTAATAGATCCGAAATTGATTCAATTGAATGTTAGCGCAAAAGATTGGCGTGATGCCATTTTAAAAGCAGGTCATCCCCTTGTTAAAAATAGTTTGGTAACAGACAACTATTTGAAAAGCGTCATTAAAATAGCGGAAGAAATGGGACCTTATATCGTATTTATGCCTCATGTTGCTTTATCGCACGCCAAAATAGAAGACGGGGCATTAAAAGATGGAATAGGATTGACTGTTTTAAAAAAGCCGGTTCCTTTTCATAACAAAGATAACGATCCAGTTAAATATATTTTTACCTTAAGTTCTACAAAAGCAAATGGGCATCTGGATCAAATGGCACAGTTGGTTAACTTGCTCTCGAAAAATGACTTTTTTGAAACGGTTAGCCATGCAAATAATGTGCAGGAAATAATTAATTATGTAAACGAATGTGAAGGAGAAGAAAAATGAAGAAAGCAATAATTACATGTCGGGCTGGTATGGGTACCAGCACAATGTTAACAGTACAAGTTAGAAATGTGGCTAAAAAGAATAATTGGGACCTTGATGTTAGTCATACCAGCATAGACGGAATAGGCAGCTTTAATGGTGACTTTATCATTGCCTTGAGCGATGTAGCTGATGATTTAAGAGCCAAAGAGAAAAAAATTCCCATAGTAGGTATTAAAAATATGATGGATCAGAATGAAATTGAAGCTAAATTAGCTCCTCTTATGAATGAATAAAACAGGTGAATGAAATGTTAAATTTTATTATTAGTTTTCTAAGTCAACCTGCTGTGCTGCTAGGTTTTGTGGCATTTATAGGATTGGTTGCTCAAAAAGATAAAGATTGGACAGATGTCACTAAAGGTACAGCAAAAACTGTTATCGGATTTTTAATATTTGGTATTGGTTCAAGCACTTTAACTGGGGTTTTGCAAAACTTCAATGTTTTATTTCAATCAGCCTTTCATATTCACGGCTTGATCGCTTCTCCTGAAGCGGCCACAGCTGCTGCACAAACAAAGTATGGCTTCGTTGTTGCTCTGATTTTAATTCTGGGTTTTGTAATGAACATCGTTTTTGCCAGAATTACACCATTTAAAAATATCTTCTTTACAGGTCAACATAGTCTCTATTTTGCTTGTGTTTTAGGCTTGGTTCTTAAATTTAGCGGACTAAGCAATTTATGGGCCATTATTATTGGAGGGATCATTTTAGGTCTCTGTGCCAGTGCTTTACCTGAACTTTGTCAGCCATTTATGCGCAGAATTACAGGTAACGACAATCAGGCGATTGGTCACTATAACATGTTTGGTTATGCATTGTCCGGTGCGATCGGTTTGCTGTTCAAAAAGCACAAAGATGAAACTACAGAAAACTTTAACTTGCCCAAATCACTTTCGATATTCAAAGACTTCTTGATGGGTCTTGCAATTATCATGTTGATTTTATTCTATGTGTCAGCGCTGGTTGCTGGTCCGGTAGTAACCAGTAAACTTTCTGGCTCAGTCAATTGGTTAGTTTATCCGTTTATTCAGGCTATGACATTTACTGCTGGAATGGGCGTTTTGATGTATGGTGTTGGAATGTTCCTAGAAGAGATTACGAATGCCTTTGTTGCAATTTCAACCAAGTTTATTCCAGGCTCACGTCCAGCTTTAGATGTTCCAACAGTCTTTCCTTTTGCACCAACTGCAGTCTTGGTAGGTTTTGTCAGTTCTTACACAGCAGGACTTGTAGCTATCGGAATAATGATTTTATTCCACAGTCCAATTGTGATTATTCCAGCAGCCCATATTTGCTTTTTCTCAGGCGGAACTGCTGCAATTTTTGGCAACTCAACAGGCGGCTGGCGTGGAGCTATTGCAGGTTCTTTCGTGGTGGGTCTTTTGTTAGCATTCTTACCGCTAATCCTAGTACCCGTCTTCCAACAAATGGGTATCAATAGTTCAACTTTCCCGAACATTGATTACAATATTGTCGGTTCATTACTTCATGGCGTTTTGCAACTGTTTCATTAGGAGTAATTAAATGTTACAAAAAAATTTTTATGTAAGACAAATTAGTGATTTAAACATAATGACAGTGGTGCGAGATACGCCTGCAGAAACTTTGCGTATTGCAAAAGCTTGCTTTAAAGGCGGCGTTAAAGCGATTGAAATTAGTTTTACTGTTCCCACAGCTTTAGAGGCTATGAAGCTGGTTAAAAAAGAAATACCTGAAATGGTAATATGTGCTGGGACTGTTTTAGATACTACCACTGCTAGACTGGCTATACTAGGCGGTGCTGAACTGATACTTTCTCCTGCTTTTGATTTGGAAGTAGCACAAATTTGCAATTTGTATCAAGTGCCTTATGCACCTGGGTGCAATAGCGTTTCGGAAATTACTACTGCCTTAAAGTATGGCGCTTCCTTTATTAAAGTATTTCCAGGATCCAGTATGGGTGGAGTAAAAGAAATTAAAACAATTAGTACACCTATTCCTTATATGCCAATTTTGATTTCTGGCGGTGCTTCTGTAAAAAATTACCGTGACTTTCTCGCTGCTGGTGCCGATTGTGTCTGCTTTGGCTCAGCTCTAACTGGTGATTCTGAAAAAATAACTAATAATGCTGTTCAGTTAACTAAAACTTTAGCTGATTTTCGGTCAGAGAAGAGGTAGCAATAATATGGATATTATTTCAAATATACAAGATGTCATTGAAAAAGAAATTGCGGCAATTGAACAGGTAGAAAAAAATTTACCTCTTAATGATCAAGATTACAAAAAAGTAGTTAATAAAATTATTTCTTTAAAAGGAAACGGCAGATTAATTTTTACAGGAGTAGGTAAGTCAGGTCATATAGGTAAAAAACTTGCTGCTACATTTGCCAGTACTGGTACACCTTCATTTTTTGTGCATGCTACAGAAGCCATGCATGGTGACCTGGGAATGATCACTGCTTCTGACTTAGTTATTGATATATCAAATTCCGGAGAGACTAAAGAAGCTGTTCAAGTAGTTGCACCGATTCAACGATTAGGTGCAAAAGTAGTCGCATTAACAGGTAATCAGAACTCAACTTTGGCCAAAGACTGTGATTACTTATTATTGGTCCATGTAGATGGGGAAGCAGACGAACACAACTTGGCTCCCACTAATAGCTCAACTTCCGCGTTGGTAGTCGGAGATGCAATTGCATTGACAGTCTCCAAAGCTAAAGGATTTTCTGAAAAAGACTTTGGTAAATTTCATCCGGGAGGAGCATTAGGCAAGAGGCTCGTTAAAGAAGGAGTTATTAAATAAAAATATTTATGGAGGAGATGACAAAATGTTCAATGGTATTATTACTCCGATTGTAACGCCATTTAATCGTGATAAAGCACAGTCGATTAATTACCAGGCGGCTCAAGTGTTAATTAACAAATTAATTAGTGCTGGTGTAAGTGGTATTTTTGCTCTTGGGAGTAATGGTGAATTTCACGTTCTAACTCACGCTGAAAAAATTGCTTTTGTGAAAGCCGTGGTTCAATACGTTGATCATCGTGTGCCAGTTTTTGCAGGGGCAGGGGCTTGTTCAACGAGTGAAACGATTGCTTTATCTCGTGAAATGGAGGCAGCTGGAGCTGATGCCTTGTCAATAATAAATCCATATTTTATTAGACCGCAAGATGATGAACTATTTGACTTTTATAGTGATGTCGCAGCAAGTGTTGATCTGCCAGTAATTATGTACAATATTCCTAAAAATACTGGTTATAATATTCCAGTTAATGTTGTACGTAAACTTGCTAAAATTGATAACATTGTTGGGATTAAAGACAGTAGTGGCGATGTGGATTTAATTCGTAAATATCAAAAAGTTGCCACTGACAATAAGTTTCAAGTGCTAATTGGTTCAGATTCAAAGATTTCTGTTGCTTATAAAATGGGTGTAAAAGCTGCTATTGCTGGAACAAGCAATCTAATTCCAAATGTTTTGGTTAACCTTGATCGTACTCTAAAAGATGGCAATGATCAAGAAGCAGCAAAGTTACAAAAAAGCATAGATGTTTTACGGTCAGCTCTAAAGTTAGGGACAGTACCGGCAGTTTTAAAGCGATCAGTAGAATTAGCCAATATTGCAAATGTGGGTCCAGCGCGTAAGCCAGTGAAAGAAACCACGACTCAGGTTGACCAGGAAATTATTCAAATGCTCAAATATTATGGTCTGCATTCATAGTTAAAGCTAACTAATTAACTTACAATTCTCACGTTAACTTTGATGTCACTATTTCATGATTATTCACTGCGATAAAAGAGACAACAACTCATACTGAAAAGCAATGGTAAACATGATGCAACGATAAATTTTGCAAGCATAGTGGCAATAGTGGATTTAGAAACTTTAATATTAAAAAAAGACTGACAAATTTCGTTTGTGAAACGCTGATTTATCAGTCTTTTTGTGTATAGCAATCTTAGCTAATGCGTTAGAAGTATTTTACTATGCTTTTTGTTCATTTCAGAGAAACTATTGTTAACTTTTTTGGAATTAATTGGCTCTTTTAATGTTTATTTGTTTTTTCTAGAACTGTCATGAATAAATAATTTACGAGTATCAAAAGTAGTCTTATGGTAAATTGTATTATATAACTTTCTTTTTGGATGAGCCCAACCCATACCACGCTTACCATAGTTGGGAATAATGGCTCTTTTTATAGCCCTTGTTGCTCTTCCCTTTGTTCTGGCAGAAATAGACCTTCTTAAACTAGGCTTTCTAAAACCGATTTTAATCATTATTTATTCTTCTCCTTAGTCTTCCCATTTACATAAGGTGTAACCCTGGCTAATAGCCCTTTTTAACGACATTTTGGTTATGTTTCTGTGTGCTCTTCGCAGACCACGGCAATTCGGATTAAAATGGTATCTTCTCCCCGAATTAGGAGCTATATAGACTTTACGTACATTACGTTTGGCGATACCTTTGCGTCTTTTTTGCTTTCTTTTGCGAGTAACTTTTCTTCTTTTAACAGTTACTTTTTCAGTAACTCCTTTTTTCGCATTACTTTTTACTACTTTTGTTGATTTTGCAATAACTGTTTGTTGTGCATTTTGTATACCTATGTTGCCAGAAACAAAATTAGTGAAAAAAGTTATAAAAACTACTACAAAACAAACCCATATCTTTTTATAAAAAGGCTTTTTATACTGCATATTTTACCTCCTAAATAAAATAATTAGTTCCTTAATATAATCATATCGCATATAGAAATAAAAAGTG
>CAMLRO010000003.1 GCA_946482425.1 uncultured Lactobacillus sp. | reverse complement strand
CAAGATAATTACTTATTTTCAACCAGTATTCAAAAAAATATTGCTTTTTCAAAAGAAGACAGTAATGAAAGTGCTATTGTTGCTGCAGCAAAGAAAAGTGATCTGCACAATGATATATTACAAATGCCTGGTGGCTACAATACTTTGGTTGGTGAAAACGGTGTTTCACTTTCCGGAGGACAAAAACAACGTATGTCCATTGCCCGCGCCTTGCTGAAGCAAAGTCAAATTTTAGTTTTAGATGATGCACTGTCAGCTGTTGATGCCAGAACTGAAATGGCTATTTTACATTCTTTGAAAAAAGAACGAAAAGGCAAGACAACTTTAATTGCTACGCATAGACTTACATCAGTAATGAATGCTGATTTGATTTTAGTACTAAAAAATGGTCGGATTGTTGAACGAGGAACTCATGACCAGTTGCTAAAATTAAATGGTTGGTATACAGATATGTGGCAAAGACAAGAGTTAGAAGATAAGGTAGGTAACTCCAATGGATGATGAAAACTCATTTCAATCAGTCTGGTCGCAAGAAATTCCAGTAAAAGAACAGCTTAGCATTTTTAAACGTTTATTGCGGTTTGTAATGCATTTTAAAAATGAAATGATTATTGCTGGTATAGGTGCCTTTTTAGTAAGTGTAATCAACGTTTTACTGCCATATGGTTTACAGTATTTTTTGGATAACTTTTTGAGTAAAACTGATGTTACAACACAAGTAATTTTATTTGCGGGTTTTCTTTACGCATTTGGTTCTGTTGTCAAAGGAATTTTACAATTTACCTATGAGTACTTTTTTGCTTTAGGATCAGAAAAATCGCTAGAAGGCTTACGGTCAGAACTTTATAAAAAGTTGCATACATTAGGGATGCGCTACTTTGATCAAACTCCAGCTGGTTCAATAGTCTCAAGAGTAACAAACGATACTATGACCTTGAGTAATTTTCTAACTGTATTATCAAGTGTGGTAATTTCATTTTTCTCAATCATTTCAGCAATGGTAGCAATGTTTTCTACAAATGTAATGGCTGGACTGATAGTACTTGCTTTTTTGCCCGTACTTTTAGTGATCATATGGCAATATTCTAAAAGGAGTTCTAAACTTTATCGTAGTTATCGTGAGCGATTGAGTCGCATCAATACTAACTTAAATGAATCAATTGAAGGTGTTTCTTTAATTCAACAATTTAAGCAAGAAGAGCGAATGACTAATCATTTTGAAAATGAAAATAATGCTTTAATGAAAACAAGATTTGATATGATTAATCTTAATTCATTTTTGCTGTCACCTTTAACTAGTCTATTATATTCACTTGCATTAGCTTTAACTTTAATGTATTTTGGTTTTCCGTTAAGGAAAACATTCGTGCCAGCGGGTGTAGTTTACGCATTTTCACAATATATTTCCCAGTTTTTTAATCCAATTGCCAATATGATGGATCAGATGACTTTCTTCCAAGACGGTATTGTAGCAGGTAAAAGAATTTTTCGGATATTAGATAATACTGATTACGAGCCACAACAAAAAGCTGAGGCTGGTTTAACAATTAATCAAGGAAAGATTGAGTTTAAGCACGTAAGTTTTTCATATGATGGTAAAAACGAAATTTTACATGATATATCTTTCACAGTTAATCCCGGAGAAACTTTAGGCATAGTTGGCCATACAGGTTCTGGTAAAAGTTCAATTATTAACGTAATGATGCGTTTTTATGAATTTTATAAAGGTGAAGTACTAATTGATGGTGTTGACATTAAAAAGTATCCAAAAGCAGAATTACGCAAAAAACTGGGATTGGTATTGCAAGAACCCTTCATGTTCTATGGAGATATTAATTCCAATATTCGACTTTATAACAAAAACATCACTGACGAGCAAATAAAAAAAGCTGCAGAAACCGTTCAGGCAGATGGCTTTATTGAGAATCTCCCCGGAAAGTACCATGCTAAAGTAGGTGAAGGCGGCAGCGAGTTTAGTCAAGGCCAAAGGCAATTGATTTCATTTGCAAGGACTTTAGTAACAGATCCAAAGATATTGGTTTTGGATGAAGCAACTGCAAATGTTGATACTGAAACTGAAACGCTCATACAGCAGGGACTAAAGAGATTGCGCAAAGGCCGCACAACTTTGGCTATAGCGCACAGACTTTCAACTATTGTTGATGCAGATCAAATTATCGTTTTAAATGATGGCAAAATAGTAGAAAGAGGTAATCACGAAAAACTTCTTTCACAAAAAGGTTATTATTATAATTTATATACCTTACAGAATAGCCAAAAGTGAAAAAAAGCACAAAGCTAAAAACTTTGTGCTTTTTTATATTTGGTATTGACAGCGTTTACATTAAAGAGTAAATTTATCATGTTAGCAGTAGCTAAATTATGATTTTAGTAAGAAGGGAATTATAATGGAATATCATAAAATTAATCAAACTGATCTGGATAATTTAAGTAAGTTCATTTCAGATCCAGAAAGGTTTATTACTAAACCTACTAAACACTGGGATCATGACCAATTTGGCACAGTCAAAGCTATGCCTGATTTGGTAATTCAACCAACAAGCAATGAAGAGGTAATGAATGTTGTTAAATATGCGAGTGATCATTCAATACCTTTGGTTCCAAGAGGAAATTCAACTGGTTTAATGGGAGCTAACCTTGCTGTTGATGGCGGAATTTCACTGGACATGATCAAAATGAACAAGGTTTTGGAATATGATCCAGAAAGTTTGACCATGACTGTTCAAGCTGGATTGAGATTGAAAGACTTGGACGAATATCTGGCTGATAAGCCTTTCATGTATATGCCTGCTCCAGCCATGCACTGGGCAACTATCGGTGGTAATGTTTCCACCAATGCGGGTGGACTTAAAGCTATTAAATATGGCGTTACCAGAGAGCACATTCGTGAGATCAAAGTTGTATTAACTAATGGTAAATTATATAAATTTGGTTCAAAGGCAGTTAAATCATCTTCAGGCTATTCATTAAAGGATTTGATCATTGGTTCAGAAGGAACACTGGGTGTTGTAACAGAAGTTACAATTCGTTTATACCCAAGACCTCACAAATCTATCAATGCCATTATTCCATTTCCAACTTTGAATGACGCCATTAGATCAGTACCAGCTATTCTGAAATCTGGAGTTGTACCAACTACTGTTGAGTTTATGGGACGTAAGGTTGTTAAACTCTGGGAAACTTATGCTAAAGACGAATTTCCGATTAAGCATGGTGACGGCTTTATTATCATTGGAATTGATGCCTTTACAGAAGATGAGTGGAAAGCAGAGCTTAATGAAACTTTAGAAGTTGTTAAACCTTTTAAAGCTGAAAAAGCTATCGTTTTGAGTGCTGATTCTGATGAAGCCAAGAAGATCTGGAAATGTCGTGAAGAGTTATTGCTGGCCATTCAAAACTCTACTCCAAAGATGGATGAAATTGATGTTTGTGTTCCAATCAACCACATTCCTGTTGTTTTAGACCGGATTGAGGAATTAGAAAAAGAATTAAACATTAGGATTCCAAACTTTGGTCATGCTGGAGACGGCAACTTGCATATTTATCTTTGCTCTGACAATATGTCTGATGAAGAGTATGCTAAAACCAGTGATAAAGTTATTTCTGAATTGTATAAAACCGCTAAATCTCTTGATGGTAATATGTCCGGTGAACACGGAATTGGTTATGCAAGAGCAAATTACTATGAAGACTTTTACGGTAAAGATTATACCGACTTACTACGTAAGGTTAAAAAGTTATTTGATCCTAATTATATTGTTAATCCAGGGAAGATTTTTAAACCTTAACTCGAATTCTAAATCATAGTGTGGATGTAAATTTAAATTACTAAAAAAGCTGACAAAGTCAATTTGTCAGCTTTTTTGTATGGATGAAAATATTAATACTACTTATCTAACATATACTTTCTTGTCATTGGTAAGTTCTTGCCAGATGGGCCTTTAGTAATTAGATATTGCACGACATCAATGTTGCCAGATTCAAAAGAAGCAGCGCAAGCCTGCAAGTATAAATCCCACATACGGGTAAAACGTTCACCCATATTCTTTTGGATTTGATCTCGTTTAGCATTAAAATTTTTATCCCAAATTTCAAGCGTTCTTTGATAATGCCTTCTAAGCATTTCCAAGTCTGTTAATTGCATGTTGTTTTCAACAATATGACCGATGTTTTCAGTTAAACCTGGTACATAACCACCTGGGAAAATGTACTTGTTAATCCAAGCATTCTTGGCACCGCCTTGTTGACGAGTTATGCCGTGGATAAGGGCTACGCCATCTTTCTTTAAATATTTGGCTACATCAGCAAAGTATTGGCCTAAATTTTCTTTGCCAACATGTTCAAACATGCCTACAGAGGTAATATAATCCCATTGTTCATTTCCCAGCTCACGGTAGTCTTCCAACTTAACTTCCGCAATATCTTGCAAGTTCTGGTCGTATATTTTCTTTTGCACAAGTTTATACTGCTCTTCACTCAGAGTTACACCAGTTACTTTTAAGCCGTATTCTTTGGCAGCAACCAGCATAAGAGTGCCCCAACCACATCCAATATCAAGTAATGTCTTTCCTTTTTCAGGATGTAATTTATTTAAAATATGATGGATTTTATTCAATTGTGCTGTTTCAAGGTCGTCATTTTCATTTTCAAAATATGCACACGAATATGTTAAAGTAGGGTCAAGCCATAATTTATAAAAGTCGTTACCAATATCATAGTGACTTTGAACATCTTTTTCACTTTGTTCTTCAGTGTGTTTTTCTTTGGGTAAAAATTTTCTAAATTTACTGGATCGCATGAAACTTCCGGCGCTTTCATAAGCCCCGCAAATCAGTTTTTGCAAACTGCCTTTAATCTCAATCCTTTTATCCATATATGCTTCGCCAAGAGCCAGTGAAGCATTTCTAGAAATAGCACTTGTCGGAATCTTTTCGTTAAAAATTATCTCTATATTTGGAGTACCGTTTCCGTATACTTCACTTTTGCCATCCCAGTATGTTACTTTGACAGGGAAAGGAAAGGACTTGCTTAACATAGCTCTATAAAAACTTTTTTCTAACAATTTTAAAATCCTCCATCTAACTTTTTACAGTATTATTTTAACACTTGTTTATAAAGCTTATGTTTAAAGAATGATTTTTTATTTAGGTTGATAATGAAAATCCGGATTTTGTTCGTAATCAATTTTATCCCAGGCTTTTTTCAATTTATTATCTAACATTGCTTCATTTTCGTGTGTGAGTCTAATTTTACGGTCAACCATAAACGGTTCTCCAAAGCATACCTCCAAAGGTTGGCGTTTTAACAAACCTGTGAAAGTTAGAGGGCCTTGGTAAACTACAGGCACTATAGGCGTATTTGACAGCTTAGCAATAGCAATAGTACCGCTTTTCATTTCAGTTGAATGCCTGGTACCTGAAGGAAAAATAATTAAGGAATAATTTCCTTTTCTTAATCCATTAATGGGGGTTTTTAAAGCTGAAGGTCCCGGATGTTTACGGTCAACTGGAAATGCATGAGCGTGTTTTAAAATGAACCGTAATATTGGATTTTTAAACAATTCTATTTTAGCCATAAACATGAATTCCTTAGGACTGGCAGCTAATGCAAACAAAATTGGTTCCCACCAGGTTCTATGTGGTGCTGCCAAGATATAATTGCCTGCGGGAATTCTTTCTTTATGATTAACGTGTAAATGTCCGTTTAATAACCAGACAATAAAGCGGGCTACCGGACGAATGAAATGATAAAACATAATTTCCTCCAATTGATGTAAAATATTATAACAGAGCTGCGAGAGAGGACAAATTTTTATGGAAAAATTATTGAAAAATGAACGTATTGATTATATGTACAGTGATGATTTAAAAATAATTCAAAATAAATCATCTTTCAGCTTTTCATTAGATACTCTGCTTTTAGCGGCAACTGCAAAGGACGCAATTAAAGATAATTCCAAGGTAGCGGATTTATGTGCGGGTAATTGTGCAGCAACAATGTATATGGCTTATTTTAATCGTGCTAAATATGATGCGGTTGAAATACAAGAAGAAGTGGCTTCACAAGCTGAACGTTCTATTGCGCTAAATAATATGGAAAATCGTATCCAGGTTTTTCAAAAAAACGTTAAAGATGCTCCTGCATTTTTACGAAAAGATTCATATGATGTAATTGTCGTGAATCCACCTTACTTTAAAGTTGCACAAAATCATAAAGTAAATCCTGATCCAGCAAAGGCTATTGCCAGGCATGAAATATTAATTAATTTAGAAGAAATAATTTCTGTAGCCAGTGCCTTGCTTAAAATGAAAGGCAAATTATTTATGGTCCATCGACCAGAGCGCTTAAACGAAATTGCCTATTTTTGTCTTAAGCATGATTTGAGTATTAAGCTTGTACAGCCATATGTTTCTCATCGAGGAGAGGACTGCAATTTAATAATTATTGAGGCAGTTAAACATACCGGTAGCGACGGTCTGGTATTAAGGGATGCCATTGAGGTACATGATAAAAACGGTAATTATCTTCCTCCGATTCAGCGTATAATCAGAGAAATAGAATCGGATAGAGCAAAAAAGCAAAAGAGAAGGAGATATTATTTTTATGTACTCTTATGCAAAGATAATAGCTTCTATGGTGGCTTTACTGATGATTTATCCAAACGACTGAAAGCACATAACAGCGGCAAGGGTGCCAAATACACGAAATCTCGCAGACCGGTTAAATTACTTTATCATGAAGAGTTTAAAGATAAAAAGCTGGCGCTTAAAAGAGAATACTGGTTTAAGCACCATAACAGGGCATGGAAAGAAAAATTTCTAAGGGAGCATAAAGTTGATTTTTAACCTTGCATCTTAAGCAATAATCTAGTATTATTTTAACGTATGCCTTTAGGCATATTGTGTAATAAACATCAAGAGCGATCAGTATTTTGGTGCCACACAATGGTGAAATACTGAAATGACCGCTTGAGAGGATTAAAACCATAGGAGGAAGTTAATATGTCAGTAGTTTCAATGAAACAATTGCTTGAAGCTGGTGTCCATTTTGGTCACCAAACTAGAAGATGGGATCCAAAAATGGCTCCTTATATCTTTACACAAAGAAATGGTATTTACATCATTGATTTGCAAAAAACTATCAAGATGTTGGATGATGCTTATTCATTTGTTAGAGCCGTTGCTCAAAATGGTGGCGTTATCCTATTTGTTGGTACTAAGAAACAAGCTCAAGATTCAATTGCTGAAGAAGCTACTCGTGCTGGTCAATACTACGTTAACCAACGTTGGTTAGGTGGTACATTGACTAACTGGAAGACTATCCAGAGCCGAGTACAAAGATTAAAAGATTTAAAGAAAATGTCAGAAGATGGCACATTTGATGTATTGCCAAAGAAGGAAGCTTCTCTTTTGACTAAAGAAAAGGATAAATTGGAAAGATTCTTAGGTGGTATTGAAGATATGCCTAGAATTCCAGATGTTTTATTCGTAGTCGATCCTAAAAAGGAAAAGATTGCTGTTCATGAAGCTAATATTTTAGGAATTCCTGTAGTAGCTATGGTCGACACTAACACTGATCCAGACCCAGTTGACGTAGTTATTCCTGCAAACGACGATGCTATTCGTGCTATTCGTTTGATTTCAGGCGCTATGGCTGATGCTGTTATTGAAGGTAAGCAAGGTCAAGATGATGACAATGCTGAAGCAGAGATGGCTAAGGGTGTAGAAGAAAAACAAGCAGATACTGAAGCTGATGCAGAAAAAACAGTAGAAACTGAAGAAACTTCTGACTCAGATGAAGACTAGTTTTAATTATTAATAAGTTTTTATTTGGAAGGAAAAATAATGGCAAACATTACTGCTAAACAAGTAAAAGAATTACGTGACCGTACCGGTGCCGGCATGATGGATTCCAAGAAGGCTTTGGTTAAAGCTGATGGTGATATTGAAAAGGCAATTGACATTTTAAGAGAAAATGGTGTTGCTAAAGCTGCTAAGAAGAGTGGGCGTATCGCTGCTGAAGGTTTGGCCGAATATGCTTTTGAAGGAAATAACGCTGTTGTAGTAGAGATTAACTCTGAAACAGACTTTGTTTCATCTAATGATAAATTTATCAAATTAGTTGATGATGTGACCAAGGCTATTTTAGCGGCTAAACCTGCTAACGTTGAAGAAGCATTAAAATCACCAATGGGTGATTCCACGATCGGCGAGGAAATTACCAATCTTACTGCTGTCATTGGTGAAAAAATCACTTTAAGAAGATTTGATCTAATTACTAAGAATGATGATGAAGTCTTTGGTGCATACAAGCATAATGGTGGTGCAATTGTTGCAGTTGTTACTTTAAAAGGTAACAGTGAAGAAGCTGCTAAGAACATTGCTATGCACGTTGCTGCAATTAATCCAGAATACTTGAACAAAGATTCAGTACCAAAGGCTGATTTTGATCGCCAAAAAGAAGTTTTTACTAAGGAAACTGAAAATGAAGGTAAGCCTGCTAAAATCATTCCTAAGATTGTTGAAGGCAGAGTAAACAAGTACCTTAGCGAAATATGTTTAGTTGATCAACCATACGTTAAAGATGGCGATATGACTGTAGCTGAATACGCTAAGTCAGAAGGTTGCGAAGTTGTTGGTTACAAGCGTTATGAAGTTGGCGAAGGTATCGAAAAGAAGCAAGAAGACTTTGCTGCTGAAGTAAAAGAACAAATGAAATAGATTCTTTATCTGTTTATTCAATTAAAAGCTCTTATCTGCACAGATAGGAGCTTTTTGTTTGCTAAAATTTTGCGAAATCATTGACAAAAAGTGATAACCTTAAAGTATGAAACTTTCTGTATTTGAGAAAGAAATAATTTTAACAAGAAATGAGGTTTCGATAATGAGGAAACTGGCAGAGTTTGACTACATGCTGGATTCATTTGACAGGGATTCCAAAAATCTTAGTCAGTTAAGACAGGATTTTGTTAATAAATATACGCAAAGTTATATTGAAAATGATATGAATTTAGACGATTTTGTTGTTGGCAAAGGAAATAAAAATAGCTTTTGCTATCAACTTGAATTTAATTTAGCTCGATTGGGTAGTATAAGAGGTTCAAATTCAAAAAAATTCGGTATTTATTATAGTCAAGATGAGAAGAAGTATATTACAACAAAAGCCTGGGCAAGAAAAAATATAAATGAATCGTTCAGCGAATTAAAGAATGCCATTATTGAAATAATAAAATTGGGTGCAGACGATAGCAAAGAGTCAATTAAAAAAATTGATTCAATTCCATTGTCAAGCATTTTTAAATATAAAATTTTGTCTGTTTATTATCCAAACAATTATTTAAACATTTTTTCTAAGAATCCACTTTCTTACTTTCTTTTTCAATTTTATCCGGAATCTAATTTCAAAAAGAGCTCGATATATGAAATGCAAAAAAAGCTAATTGAGATAAAAAATTCGAATAAGATTATTAAGAACTGGACTAACATCGAATATGGTAACTATCTTTACTATTTATTTAAAAACGTAAAAAAGTTAAACACATCTGATAAACCAAATAGACAAAAAAATAATAATTTTACTCTTGAAACCCCAGTTGATCCGGAAATTTAAAAGTAAAGTTGCAATCTGAAGTAGATGATTCATTAGGTTATGATATTTTATCCTACGAAAAAGATGGGACTCCACGTTATATTGAGGCTAAAACCACAGAACAAAAAATAATAATGTTGAACTTAGCTTTTTTATTTCGCAAAATGAACTGGAAAAAGCAAAGACTTTGAAAAATCATTGGATTTATCAAGTTTACTTTACTATTGATAAGCAACCAATCATAAAAAATTTAGAAGATCCCTTTAAAGAAGATGAGATCAAATTGCAACCAACGCTTTATTTAGCTCACGTAAAGATTAAAGATTAGAAAAATTAGTTAAATTTTACTATACTTTTATTTTTTTGAATCCATTAATGATTATTTTGGCTTATACTTATAATTAATATAAATAAACATTACTAGATTGATTAAATTGGAGGTATTTATGGGTTTCTGGGTTATGATTTTAGCTTTGATATCTGGAGCAGTCCTAATCTATTTTAGTTTTGCTGGTCAGTTTTCAAAGATAATAAAGCAAATATCCCTTGTAGCAGGTTTCATTTTAATAGCGGGTGCTATTTTTCTGGCTACACCAAGTGGGGCAGCCTTTGTAATGAAAATTACCTAATTTTAATGAAATAGCTTGCAAAAATAGTACTCTGTGTATACTTTAAAACTGCACTGTTAATTTACAGGGCAGTTTTTTTTAGTTTTTAATGGAGGCGTGAAAATGGAATTTACTGAGCAAGATTATGAAAATCGTAAAGATTTTGTCAAAGGTTTGTTTTCTTTAGGCGAACTAAGTGAAATCGGCAAATCAGCTGCTGAAATTTATTTTGACAGCATTGGTATCAAACGAATGAAGATTATTGCAGTAGAAAAAGAAATGATGATAGAACGCAATTATCAGTTCGCTGGACACCCATCAGAACAAGATTTCACCAATATTTATGCTAAAGACACTGAAAAGGTGTTTAAAGAGTTCTTATACCGTTTATTAGGTAAAATGCAAGAAGAAAATATTCATTATGCATTAATTGAAGCTTATTCCGTTCAGAATTAGTTGTCTACCTTAAAAAAGAACTAGGTTCTAAAAAGATGAACATTTACGTTGAAGCGCCTCTTGAAGTTCGCGCTCAATGAGAATACAAAAAGCAAACAATTGATAATGGTAAAAACTTTACTTTTGAACAAATAATTGAGCGAACCAAAAAGAAGGATCAGTTCAAAATCAAGCATGGGGCACTTAAAGTAAAGGATATAGCAGATATTATTGTTAACAATGACTCTTTTGTAGAAAATGAAAAGCAATTTTTAAATATTATGGCAGGCATTGCTTCTATAGTAAAAAAATAAAAAATAAAGCACTTTGTTTTAATTATTGTCAAAGTGATTTTTATTTGAAAATATTTGTTATTTTAGACTAAGTATACTTAAGAACTTTTTCGCTTTTGACCACCAAATATGAAGATAATATGCTGAGGTAAAGGAAAGTATCCACGTCAGGATCCATGTGCCAAAAAAAGTAAGGAATGGATGATAAATAGCATGATGATTCATGTTTAGTCCTTGCCAAATCAGTTGATTCCAAAATACATTTGATAAATATGCTCGATAGGCATAAGTTGCTAAAAAGTGAAAGACTTTTAAACAAGTTTTAGAGTTGTGTCTAATATTAAATAAGCATAGTACAGCTACTAAAGCTATAACTGCTAAACAGTAAAATGTCATAGACGGCTTATAATATGGGGCATTAGCGAAGTTAACTGGATGTCCAAAACCATGTAATTCAAAATTTGTCCACAAAAAGCACGCAACAAAACCAACTAAGATCAGCCACCAAAACTTATATAAAAACATATTGACATAATCTCCAAATTGCCAGGCCAATACACCATAGACACCATAAATAAAGAAAGAAATGAAAATACGATCTAGTAGATACCAGCTTTTTTCATGTGGACCATGAAAAACGTAAAAGTCATAAAACCAGAGCCAAGCAAAATATAAAACAAAAGTAATAGCAACAACTAGTAAACCACGTTTAACATTGTTACCAACATAGCGGCTAATAGCCCAAAAAGTAGGCACTAAAATTATAAATTGCAACATCATTGTGTTATACCACAGATGAGGAGCAGCATTACCGTTGACAAATTGCCAGCAAAACGTACCAAAATTATTAAACTTTCTTATTTGCTGGAGCCAGGGCAATCCCAATAAGTAAATCAAAGTCCACCAGATTGTGGGAACAAACAAATTTGACCAGTTTGCTCGCAAGTGTTTTTGATATGAAAAATCCCCTGCTATATCGTTAGTACGAATTGTTGTATACAAAATACCAAATATAAATGCAGGAGCAGTGTACTTAACCAAATTATACATAACGCCAAAAATATCTTGCGTTTTATATGGTTGTCCCACTCCCATAATTAAGGACATTATTGGTTGCGCCATAACAGCAGTGCATGCGAATACTTTTAAATAGTCTCCTATGTCTGCAATTTTGAATGATGCATATGAATACTTTTCCATTTTCTGGTCTGAAAATTCCTTTTCTTTTTAGCTTAGTTTTTTTAAAGCTACAATTTAGTGTAGAGTTAGTTTCTATTATAAAACTCAAAAAGATGATATCAAAATAGCCGATAATTATCCTTTTTTTGTGATGATAAATTGCTTAATTGAAAAAAGGTTTAGATTAGTATACTTTTGCTTGTTGGCAAAATCTTTTCCACGTTTTTGTTTTATTTGAATGCACCATAGATCTAACAATAAAACAAATAACTGATTTTTTAATTTGAATGTCAAATAGTTGTTTAAGGTTAATATTTGAGATAATGTAATATGGTTGTTTGCAAAAGTTAGAATGAATTATGTGAAAGAGTGTAATGAAAAATTATTTAAGTATTGATATTGGCGGAACTGAAATTAAATTTGCCAAATTAGATTATGCTGGAAATATAATCGAAAAAAACAAAATTGCTACTGTTAAAAATAAAACCGAGTTTTTGAAAAAAATAGATCAAATTGTAAAATATTATATTGCAGATATTAAAGGTTTAGCATTTTGTTCTCCTGGAAAAATTGAAAACACTAAAATTAGATTTGGCGGGTCATTACCTTTTTTAGACGGAATTGACTTTGCTGAAATTTATGGTAAAAGCTACAGAATTCCGGTGGCGGTAATAAATGATGGCAAAGCTAGTGTTTTAGCAGAAAATTGGCTAGGAAGTTTAAAGGGTGAGTCGAATTGCGCTGCAATTACGCTTGGAACAGGTATTGGCGGTGGCATCATAATTAACGGTCATCTATTGCGAGGCTCACACTATCAAGCTGGTGAATTAAGTTTTATGATTAATAATTTATCCCGCCCCAAAAATATGGAAGGCGCTGTTGGAAACAATGGTTCAGGTGTGAATTTTGTTAAAGCAATTAATTGTAAACTTGATCATAACAATGAAAATGACGGACTATATGCTTTTGATGCCATTAAGTCTGGTAAAGTAGAAGCCATTAGAATTTTTAATGACTATTGTTTAAAAGTGGCAACTTTAATTCTTAATATTCAGACAGTAGTAGATTTAGATAAAATAGCTGTCGGTGGCGGAATAAGTGCTCAACCAATTTTAATCAGTGGTATTAATAAAGCTTATGACAAGTTGGTTAATGACTATAATCCGATTATTGGTGATACCTTAACAAAACCGGCAATCGTTTCAGCTCATTTTAGAAACGATTCAAATCTATACGGATCGCTTTATAATTTATTACTTCAAATTAATAAAGAAAATAAATACTAATTTTATCAAAATCTCGAAGTTTATCCACTTCGAGGTTTTTTAAGAAATTTCTCTCTTTTATTTCTAGGTCCACATTTGCCCTTTTTATATGGTAGAATAACTAAAGTTAATAGAGGAGGTTGTCATGACTAAAGTTAAGTATAAGCGAATAGTTTTGAAAATTTCTGGTGAGGCTCTGGCTGGTGATGAAGGAACGGGTATAAATCCTACAGTCATCAGTCATTTAGCAAAGGAGATTAAATCTGTTCACGATTTGGGAGTTGACATTGGTATCGTCTGTGGTGGCGGTAATATGTGGCGCGGGGAAACTGGCGCAAAACTAGGGATGGAACGTTCACAGGCTGATTATATGGGGATGCTTGCTACCATAATGAATGGGTTAGCTCTTCAAGATGGATTGGAACATGTAGGTGTACCAACTAGACTGCAAACTTCAATTGAAATGAGGCAAATAGCTGAACCATATATTAGGAGAAAAGCTATTCACCACATGGAAAAAGGACGCGTAGTTATTATGGGTGGCGGCACTGGCAATCCATATTTTTCTACCGATACAACTGCTGCTTTAAGAGCTGCGGAAATAGGTGCTGATGTGATCCTAATGGCTAAAAATGGAGTTGACGGAGTTTACTCCGCTGATCCGAAGGTTGATCCTCATGCCAAAAAATACAGTGAACTTTCTCAACTAGATATTATTTCTAAAAACTTAAAAGTCATGGACAGAACTGCAAGCTCACTTTCAATGGACACCAACATTCCTCTAATCGTATTTAATGTTAATAATGAAGGTAACATTAAAAAAGTGGTATTAGGTGAGAATATTGGAACAGTAATCGGAGGAAAGAATAATGAATAATGACGCAATTAAAAAAGCTCAAGATAATATGAAGAAGTCAATTACTGTTTTTCAAAAAAACTTGAGCTCTATTCGTGCTGGTGTTGCTAACGCAGCTTTACTTGATGGGGTAAAAGTTGACTATTATGGAGCGCCAACTCCCTTGACGCAAATGTCTAGTGTGACTATTCCAGAGCCACGCGTGTTATTAATTACACCTTATGATCAAAACAGTCTTGATGATATTGAACATGCACTCTTAGCATCCAATTTAGGTTTGACTCCCGCCAATGATGGCAAGGTCATTCGCCTTGTTATTCCGCAATTAACTGGTGAAAGGCGTCAAGAAATTGCTAAAGAAGTCAACAAAATGGCTGAAGAGAGTAAAATTGCAATCAGAAATGTACGTCGGGAAGCTATGAATAGTCTGAAAAAACAGCAAAAAGACGATGAAATTACTGAAGATGAACAACGCAATTTGGAAAAGAAGGTACAAAAAGTTACTGACGATGCTACTAAGCAGATTGACCAAATTGCAGAAGAAAAACGTAAAGAGATTACCCAGGGCTAATTAAATGGCTGATAAAAAAAATCAGTTAAACCATTTAGCTATTATTATGGATGGTAATGGTCGTTGGGCAAAAAAACAAGGCAAACCACGAATTGCTGGTCATTACGAAGGCATGAATAACGTGGAAAGAATAACTTTGGCAGCTAATCAATTAGGCATCAAAGTTTTATCCTTATATGCGTTTTCTACTGAAAATTGGGGTAGGCCTAAAGAAGAAGTAGCATATCTAATGAACTTACCTGTACGCTTTTTTGATAAGTTTATGCCAACCTTAATGAAAGAAAATGTCAAAGTGAACATTATGGGCTATTTAAACGAGTTACCTTCTAAGACCTATGATGTGGTGCAGAGAGCAATGGCTGAAACTGCTAATAATAATGGCTTAATTTTAAATTTTGCTTTTAATTATGGTTCACGAAGAGAAATTACTACAGCAGTAAAAGAGATTGCTACTCTGGTTGAAACAGGTAGTATTACCAGTGATGAAATTTCTGAAAAAATGATTTCGCAGAGATTGATGACTGCAAGCTTTGGTAAATACAGTGATCCAGATTTATTAATCAGAACATCTGGTGAGCAAAGAATTTCTAATTTCATGTTATGGCAATTAGCATATTCAGAGCTTGCTTTTAGTAAGAAAAACTGGCCTGATTTTACTAGAGAAGATCTGGAAAAATTTGTTATTGATTTTCAAAATCGTCATCGACGTTTCGGTAAAGTCGATGAATCGGATAGTTAGGTAAATATATGAAACAACGTGTAATCACAGCAGTTATTGCTTTAATTTTATTTATTCCTATCGTCATAGCTGGCGGACTTTGGATGGATTGGCTCACCGTTTTGTTTGCGGCCGTTGGTATCAGTGAATTCTTTTTAATGAAAAAGCAAATATTGGTGTCAGTAAACTTTCTGCTGGCTTTACTTGCTACCATTGTTTGGGCAGTTCCTGATAGTTTTCTTAGGTCAATGCCATTCCATTGGACAAAATATGGCATTTATTTTGCTCTGATAATGTTAATGTTGACATGGACAGTTTTAACTAAAAATAAAACTACTTTTGATGATGTAGCGGTTTATACCTTAGGCTCATTATATGTGGGAACCGGCTTTCATTACATGGCAAGTATCAGAAACGCAAATAATGGACTTGCTCTTCTTTGCTATGTTTTTGTTGTAGTTTGGTTGACAGATACTGGAGCCTACATGATCGGGCGTAAAATTGGTAAACATAAGTTGTGGCCTGTAATCAGTCCTAATAAGACCTGGGAAGGTTCAATTGGTGGCACAATTTGTGCTGTAATTTGTGCCGCAATTTATGTTTACTTTGTTAACTTGAACCATTCACAAGTCGAAATGATTATTTTTGCCCTTGTATTATCAATTGTAGGACAAATGGGTGACTTGGTTGAATCAGCCTATAAGAGGTACTATGGCGTCAAAGATTCAGGCAAAATATTGCCAGGCCATGGTGGTATTCTGGATCGCTTTGACAGTATGCTCTTTGTTTTACCTGTTTTTGCTGCTTTAATGGGAATCATACACTAGGAGGATTCTTGTGAAAGGTATACTTATCTTTTTAGTAGTATTTGGAATATTAGTTTTTGTCCATGAATTCGGGCACTTTATTGTTGCTAAAAAGTGCGGCATTTTAGTACGTGAATTTTCAATTGGTATGGGACCTAAGCTTTTCCAAGTTAGGCGCAACCCAACTACCTATACGATTAGGTGGTTGCCGCTAGGCGGTTATGTTCGTTTAGCAAGTAAAGATGACGAAACTGATCTGGCAGCAGGGATGAGAGTAGTTTTGCAACTTAATCAGCAAAAAGAAGTTGTAAAAATTGATGCTTCTGAATCAGAAATGCCAATCGAAGGAGTACCATTACAGGTTACTAAATTTGATTTGGTCGATAAACTTTTTATTTCTGGATATGAAAATGGTGAGGAAGATCGGCTAGTTACCTATAAGGTTAATCATGATGCCACGGTTATTGATCATTCAAAAACTGAGTTAATTATTGCGCCAAGGGATACCCAGTTTCAAGAAGCTAATGTCTGGCAAAAATTGGCTACCAACATTGCTGGACCATTAATGAATATAATTTTAGGCTTTGTTGTTTTTTTAATTTGGACATTTACTGTTCCAGGGCCTGCAACTACAGAAATAGCTGAAGTGACACCTAATTCACCAGCAGCTGTTGCAAAACTTGAACCTGATTCAAAAATTTTAGCTGTTAATGGTCACAAAATAACGTCCTTTGAACAAATTTCGGAAGAAATATCTCAGAACAAAAGTAAAAAAATCAGTATTTCTGTTATCAAAAATAAGCAAAAAAAAGTGGTAAACGTTCAACCGAAAGTTGTTAAAGTTCAAGGCCAAAAAGTATACCAAATCGGAATTAGAGCAAAAAGTGATGAGAGCCTCAGTGCTAAATTTAAACGTGGTTGGAATACAGCTGTTTCTACTACTGGAATGATTTTCAATGCAGTTGGTGGCTTATTCCGTCATTTTAGTTTAAATAAACTTTCCGGACCTGTGGGCATTTATTCTCAGACATCACAGGTTTCGCAAATGGGTTTTACCTATATCTTGGCCTTTTTAGCCATGATTTCAATTAACTTGGGAATAGTGAATCTAATTCCTATACCTGGTCTTGATGGTGGTAAGTTTTTGCTTAACCTTATTGAAATAGTTCGTGGTAAACCAATTTCCGAAAATCATGAAGCCATGGTGGAATTGATAGGTTTCGGCTTACTGTTAGTGTTAATTATTGCTGTAACGGGAAACGATATTTATCGTTACTTTATTAAATAAAATATAAATTTGGGAGAGAGTTTTAATGCGACAATCTAAATTATTTATGCCGACTTTAAAAGAAGCACCAGCTGATGCTGTAGCTGAAAGTCATAAATTGATGCTGCGAGGCGGATATGTTCGTCAGGTTACGGCAGGCGTTTATGCCTATTTGCCTTTAGGGTACCGTGTTCTAAGTAAAGCTGAACAGATAATGCGTGAGGAAATGGCTAAAATCAACGTGCCAGAAATGGCAATGCCTGATCTATTACCTGCTACTTTATGGGAAGAATCTGGCAGATGGCAAAAATATGGTCCGGAAATGTTTAAACTTAAAGACAGACACGGTCGTCAAAGTCTGCTGGGACCAACTCATGAAGAAACATTTACTGATATTGTCGCAAAAGATTTAAAAAGTTATAAACAAATGCCGATAGCTCTTTTCCAAATTCAATCAAAGTTTAGAGATGAAAACAGGCCTCGTTTCGGTTTACTGAGATCGCGTGAATTTATCATGCTTGATGCTTACAGCTTTGCTGCTACTAAAGAACAGCTTGATCAACAATTTGAAGATGAGAAAAAGGCTTTTACGGCTGCATACCAACGTTGTGGCTTGAAAGTTACACCAGTTATTGCTGATTCCGGAACTATGGGCGGAAAAAATTCAACTGAATTTCAGGCTCCAGCTGCCATTGGTGAAGATACTATTGCTACGAATGAAACAGGTACATATTCAGCAAATTTGGAGATGGCTTGCAGTATTGATACGTTCAAGCAGGAAGAGGAACCGTTAAAACAAGTTGAAGAAGTAGCTACTCCCGGTCAAGAAACAATCTCAGACCTAGTTGACTTTTTAAAAGTTCCAGCTACAAGAATTGTTAAAAGTATACTTTATATTGCTAATGAAAATAATAAAGTATTGGTTTTAATTCGGGGTGATAAACAAGTAAACGAAGTAAAACTGAAGCACCTATTAGATGCTGATTCACTTAGAGTAGCAACAGATGAAGAATTGGAGCAAATTACTGGTGTTACTAAGGGCAGCGTCGGACCAATTAATGCCGATTGGGCTGATCAGGTAATTGCAGATAATACAGTAAATAATCTTTATAACGTGGTTGTCGGGGCCAATAAGACAGGTTTTCAATTTAAAAATGTGAATTTGAAGCGAGATTTTAACCCTGATAAATTTGGTGATGTGAGAGTAGCTAATGAAGGTGAACCAGATCCGGTCGATCATTTACCTTTAAAATTTACTACTTCTATTGAAGTTGGTCATATTTTTAAACTGGGAACTTACTATACAAAAACTATGGGTGCAAACTTCCTTGATAAAAATGGTAAAGCTCAACCTGTTATAATGGGTTCATATGGTATTGGTGTGACAAGAGTTTTGTCTGCAGTAATAGAACAGCATTTGACCAAAAATGGCGTGGCGTGGCCTAAAGAAATCGCACCATTTGACCTGCACATTGTGCAAATGAAAATGAAAGATGAAGGTCAAACAAATTTGGCTCAAAAACTTGAAGAAAAATACAGCGCTACGTATGATGTATTATATGATGATCGTAATGAACGGGCAGGAGTTAAATTTGCTGATGCTGACTTACTAGGTGCTCCAGTGCGAGTAACAGTTGGCAAAAAAGCCAGTGAAGGAGTAGTCGAAGTTAAAAGACCTACTGATGATAAAGCAACCGAAATGACAGTGTCCGAGTTAGACGATTTTATTAATAAAGAGTTAGGATAATTTTCGTGACTGATAAAAATAAACTATTTTTAAGGTTATTGGAGCAAATCAAGTTTCCGCAAGAGTTTGCAGATAATGATTTATTGCAGAAAGGCGAAATTGAGAACGTGGATGTTTACGCTAAAGAACATAGGTGGGATATCCATGTTCTTTTTACTACACCACTAAAATTTGAAACTTTTAATGCTTTAAATAAAGCTATAACAGCTAGTTTTTCCTCTTTTGTCAATACTCGTTTGTTTGTTCGTTCTCAAGATGGAGCAGATGACTATTTGTCTGACTATTGGCATTTCGCAGTGCAAAATTCTCATGCTTTACAACCGGTAGCACGTGAATTTATTTCTAGTCATAAGCCTAAAAAGGAAAATGGACGTTGGATTATTCCGGTAGACAATTTAGTTGTTGATGGCCTGCTCGAGCAAAAAATGCTTGATGAACTAGCAGAAGAAATGAGAAATTTTGGCTTCTTTAACTTAAAGTTTGTAACTGAAATTGATGATGAAAATTCAGTAAATAATTTGGCTAGTCTTCAGGAATTGCAGGAACAGCATGAGCAAAATATGCAGGAAGAATACGATGCAGCCCCACCCCAAGAGAAACCTAAACAAGCGACTTATCCTACTAAAAAGACTCGCTATGGTAACCGCAAGTTGGATGAGAGTTTGCCAGTTACCCAAATAAAAGAAGTAATTGACGGTAGCAGAAATGTTGTCATTGAAGGCAATATTTTTAATATTTCTAGTCGCGAATTGAAAAATGGTTCAATCATTTTTACGGGTGAAATAACTGACTACACTGATTCAATTTCATTTAAAAAGTTTGTTTCCGATAAAGAACAAATTGAAAGTATGACAAAAATCAAACCGGGAACTTGGGCTAAAATGCAAGGATCGGCTGCAGAAGATCAGTGGAGTCATGACACTGTTTTTAATATTTCTTGTTTTGAAATTGTTGAACATGTTGGCAGAACGGAAAAATATCAGGGTGATGAAAAAAGGGTCGAGCTGCATCTACATACAAATATGAGCCAACTTGACGCCACTAATACAGCAACTGATTTTGTTATGACAGCTAAAAAATTTGGTCAAAAAGCGATAGCTATTACAGACCATGCTGATGTTCAAGCCTTTCCTGAAGCATATAATGCTGGTAAACAGAATGGCATCAAAATTATTTACGGCTTAGAAGCAAATATGATTGACGATCATGCATTACTAGTTCTTAATCCAGCATCAATGACATATAAAGATCGTGAATTTGTTATTTTTGACGTTGAAACTACAGGTTTGTCATCCGTTTACGACACCATTATTGAAATCGGTGCTGTAAAGATGAAAAATGGGGAAGTGCTGGAGAGGTTTGATAAATTTATCAATCCCCATCATCCATTAAGTGAACAGACCATTAATTTAACTTCAATTACTGACGAAATGGTAGGGGCAGCTGATGATGAGGCTGTAGTTATCAAGCAATTTCAGGATTTTTATGGCGACCGTCCACTTTGTGGTCATAATGTTCAATTTGATGTTGGTTTTGTCAACGCAGCTTTAAAACGAGCTAACTTAGAAGAAATTACTCAGCCGGTAGTTGATACGCTAGAAGTATCACGGTTGCTTCACCCAGAACAAACTAGACATACCTTAGATTCTCTAGCTAAAAAATATAATGTTGTTCTTGAGCATCACCATAGGGCTAACCAAGATGCTGAAGCTACGGGCTACTTAATGTTTAAGCTCTTGGATGCCTTTACTAAAAAGTATCACGAAGATAATTTAGGTAAAATGAACGATTATGCTGCTCAAGGTCAAGTGTTTAAGAGAGCAAGACCGCAACATATGACTATCTTAGCTAAAAATCAAGCTGGACTTAAAAACATGTATCGTTTAGTTTCTATTGCCAATACCAAAGATTTTTATAGGATTCCCCGCACTCCTAAATCTGATTTGGTTAAGAACCATGAGGGACTGCTATATGGCTCGGGCTGCTCCGAAGGCGATGTTTTTGTTGCAATGATGCAAAAGGGCTATGACGAAGCGCGTAAGAAAGCTCGCTTTTACGACTATCTCGAAATTCAACCACCAGCAAATTACTCGATTATGATCGAAGATCATCTGATAGCTGATGAAGCGGAACTTGAAGAAATTCTGACAAATATTTATAAATTGGGTAAGGAACTTGATAAACCAGTAGTTGCTACTGGTGATGCACATTATATTGAAAAACATGATGCAATTTATCGGACGATTCTAATTTCGGCTCAGCGTAGTAATCCTGACAGGAACAAAAAACAACCTGATATGCATTTTTACACTACTCAGGAAATGCTGGATGCTTTTAGTTTTTTAGGAGAAGATGCAGCTAAAGAAATAGTGATTACTAATCCAAACAAGATCGCGGAATCAACTGAGGAAATTTCACCTATTAAAGATGGACTTTACCCACCTCACATTGATAATGCTGATGAAGAAATGAAGCGTTTGACTTATGACAAAGCACATGAATTATATGGGGATCCATTGCCGAAGATTGTTCAAGATAGACTTGATATGGAACTCAATTCAATCATTTCTAACGGTTATGCGGTTATTTATTTGATTTCACAAAGACTAGTGGCTAAGTCGAATAAGGATGGCTATTTAGTTGGGTCTCGTGGTTCTGTTGGCTCTAGTTTAGTTGCGACAATGTCTGGTATCACTGAGGTCAACCCATTACCACCACATTATCGTTGTCCAAAATGCCAGTATTCCCAATTCTTTGAAAACGGTGAATATGGCTCTGGATATGACTTGCCTGATAAAAAATGTCCCAAATGTGGAGTAGAGTTGGTTAAGGATGGACAAGATATACCATTTGCAACGTTTTTGGGATTTCACGGTGACAAGGTTCCTGATATTGATTTGAATTTCTCGGGTGACTATCAGCCAGTAGCTCATAACTTTATTCGGGTAATGTTTGGTCCCGATAATTCTTATCGAGCAGGTACAATTGCCACTGTTGCTGATAAGACAGCTTACGGTTATGCTAAACACTATGATGAAGAAAAAGAATTGAATCTGCGTGGTGCTGAACTTGATCGTTTAGCAGCTGGTGTCAGTGGGGTCAAACGAACTACCGGGCAGCATCCAGCAGGCATAGTTGTCGTTCCTGATGATATGGATATATATGACTTCACGCCGGTACAATATCCTGCAGATGATGTAAATGCTGCATGGTTGACAACCCATTTTGATTTTCATTCTATTCATGATAACATCTTAAAATTTGATATTTTAGGTCATGATGATCCAACAATGATCAGAATGTTGCAAGATCTTTCCGGAGTTGATCCTTTAACAATTCCACCCGATGATCCAGGAGTAATGTCGCTTTTTTCTAGTCCTAAAATTTTAGGTGTAACACCCGAGCAAATTCAATCAGAAACTGGTACTTTAGGCGTACCCGAATTTGGTACAAAATTTGTCCGAGGGATGTTAGAGGAAACAAAGCCGACTACATTCTCCGAGTTACTGCAAATTTCTGGACTATCTCACGGTACTGATGTCTGGTTAGGAAACGCAGAAGAGCTTGTTAACAATGGAACTTGCAAACTGAAAGATGTTATTGGTTGTAGAGACAACATCATGATGGACTTGATTCACTGGGGAGTTAAACCTGAAGTAGCCTTTTCAACTATGGAATCAGTTCGTCATGGTCGGGGAATAAGTGATGATGATATGGCAGTTTTACAGAAAAACGATAAAATTCCTGACTGGTACATTCCGTCTTGTCTCAAAATCAAGTATATGTTTCCGAAAGCTCATGCGACGGCTTATATATTAATGGCTTTAAGAATTGCCTGGTTCAAAGTTTACTATCCTGAAATTTACTACACTGCCTATTTCTCAGTACGTGCTGATTTATTTGATTTAGTAGCTATGAGTCATGGTAAAAACACGGTAAAAAAGGCAATGTCTGATATTCAAAATCAAGGTAATGACGCATCCGCCAAGGATAAGAGTCTTCTGACAGTGTTAGAAATTGCTAATGAATGTTTAGAGCGTGGAATAAAAATTAAAATGGTGGATATTAACCAGTCAGAAGCCACTAATTTTAAAATTATTGACCAGCATACGATTCTAGCGCCATTTAACGCTGTTCCCGGGCTGGGAAATAATGCTGCCAAACAAATTGTTGCTGCCAGAACTGAGCAGAAGTTTTTGTCAAAAGAAGACTTGGCAAACCGTGGAAAAGTATCCCAGTCAATTATGGATTATTTAGAAAATAATGAAGTTCTAACTGGAATGCCGGAGCAGAATCAACTTTCACTCTTTTAAAATTTTGCAGTATTAATATAAATGTGATATACTTGCTAAAGAAGTTCGAATAAATGATTCGGAGTGAGCAGCTTTGCTCACTCTTTTTATTACGGAGGAAAGTACTTGGCGAAAGTTAAAGATTCTGTTCTTAAAGAAATTAAACCGATTATTGCAGAACGCAATGATGAGTTTGTTGATATAGAATACGTTAAAGAGAAGGGTCAAAACTATTTAAGAATATATGTTGATCGAGAAAATGGTATTGATATGGATGAAATTGCAGGGTTAAGTGAATTATTATCTGCAAAGCTTGATCAGATACAACCCGATCCGTTCCCTGACCCTTATGTTTTGGAGGTTTCTTCTCCTGGTATCGAGAGGCCAATCAAAAATGAGACTGATTGGCAAAAAGCTTTAAATGAATATGTGCATGTAAAGTTATACCAGAAAGTTGAAGGTGGCAAAGAATATGAGGGGACTTTAAAATCTTATAATGATAGCGAAATCGAACTTGAAATAAAGGTAAAAACTAAAAAGAAAGTCTTATCACTTCCCCGTAAAACAATTGCAAGCATTCGTTTCGCAATTGAGTTTTAGAAAGGTTGATTAAAATTTATGTCTAAGGAAATGCTTGAAGCGTTCGCTACTCTCGAGAAAACAAAGGGTATAAAGCAAGACGTAATTGTTGAAGCGATAAAAGCAGCACTGGTTGCAGCATACAAGAAAAATTATAATCAGGCAACAAATGTAATAGTTGAATTTGATGAACGTAAAGGCGACTTTAAGCTGATGACTGAAAAGACTGTCGTTGAAGAAGTTCATGATGAAAGGTTGGAAATCAGTTTAAAGGATGCTTTAACAATTAATCGGGCATATGAACTTGGTGATAAAATTCGTTTCGAAGTTGCACCTAAAAATTTCGGTAGAATTGCGGCACAAACGGCTAAACAGGTTATTATGCAACATTTGCGTGAGGCAGAGAGAAATCATATTATTGATGAGTATTCTCAGTACGAAGATGAATTAATAACAGGCACTGTTGAAAGACGTGATAATCGTTTCGTTTATGTTAAAATTGGTAATGTTGAAGCAGTTATGCCGCGTAACGATCAGATGCCAGGTGAAAGCTATAATCCACAGGATCAAATTCGAGTTTTGGTTACTCATGTTGGTTCAGATTCAAAGGGTGCACAGATTACGGTTTCACGAACTGCCCCTGATATGGTAAAAAGGCTCTTTGAACAGGAAGTACCTGAAATTTATGATGGAACTGTTGAAGTGGTCTCAATTGCTCGTGAAGCAGGAGACAGGACCAAGATTGCTGTAAAATCTAACGATCCTAATATTGATCCAGTAGGTACATGCGTTGGTCAAAGAGGAGCCAGAGTACAAAATGTAGTTAATGAACTTGACGGTGAAAATATTGATGTAGTTAAATACGAAGAAGATCCATCAGACTACATTGCTAATGCTTTGAATCCTGCTGAAGTAATTGCCGTGCAATTTGGAGATGAAGACAATGAAAAAAGTGCTTTAGTAATTGTTCCTGATTACCAGCTGTCACTTGCAATTGGTAAAAAAGGACAGAATGTACGTTTAGCTGCCAGATTGACTGGCTATAAGATAGATATTAGACCGGAATCTGAAGTGGAATTTGTCGATGAAAGCAGTGATCAAGCTGAAAGAGAAAATGAACAAGCTGAAGCTGATGATTCAGTTGAAGATAGTTCAGATTCTGCTGCAAAAATAAATAGTGACTTTGTTGAGGACGATGAATCAGATGCAGAGTCAACAAATTCTGAAGAAACTGGATCTGAAGATGAGCTACAAGATAAAGTTACTGATGGTGAAACAGTAGATTCTACTGAAAATTAAAGCAAGAGGTGAAACTTTTGAAAAAAAGAAAGATTCCAATGCGAAAAGACTTGTTAACTAATACTATGCAGCCTAAAAAAGAATTGGTGCGTATTGTAGTTGACAAAGAAAAGAATATCTCAGTAGATCCTACTGGTAAAAAACCTGGTAGAGGAGCGTATGTTTCGCTTGATCCTAGTCAGATCAAAAATGCTCAAGAGAAAGGTTTAATTGAGCGCAGTTTAGGAACAAAAGTGCCTAAAGAGTTTTACCAGGAACTTTACTCATATGTTGACCATCAAAAGGCGAGAAAAGAATTGTTTGGTGATAAATAGATTTGCAAAATAGACAAAAAGCATTGAACTTGTTGGGACTATGTCAAAAAGCTGGAAAATTAGTTTCAGGATCCGAAATTGTTACTGTGGGCACAAAAGCCAAAAAGGTAAAACTAATTATTTTAGCTCAAGATAGTCATGCAGATACCACTGCAAAAATATCTAAAGTTGGGAAACAAAATGACGTTTTTATTATTAACGAGTTTAATAGTAATGAAATTTCCCAAGCGATAGGAAAAAAGCGAAAAGTTTTAGGAATTACTGATACTGGTTTCTGCAAAGCATTGTTACAAAAAATAGATGAAGGAGTGTGATTTGATGGCTAAAACAAGAATTTATGAATTGGCAAAAGAATTAGGCATCGATAATAAAATTGTGGTCAATAAGGCTAAGGACCTGGGCCTTGATGTTAAAAATCATATGTCATCACTTGAAGATTCACAAGTAAATCAATTAAAAGATAGTTTTCGTAGCTCCGCTCCCGCGCAAAAGCAAGAGAAACCTGCGAAAAAGAGCAGTAAAATCAAAATTTCCGTTACCTCAATTCGCAAAAATGAAAAAAAGCATGAGGAAAATAAGGGTAACAAGAACAACAAAAGAACCAACAATTTTCACAGATCTAACAATAGATCAAGACAGGCTCAAGATCGTAATAAACAAGGTACTAACCCAAGTCAAAAGGTTTCAAAGCCGGTAGCACAGGATTTATTAAAACAGTTGAAACAAAAACAACGTGTGGACGAAAAGAAATTAAACCGTCAAAGTGAAAAAGTACAGAAGTCATATAATGAAGACCAAACTAAGGCTAAAAAATCTTCTGGTGAAGATAACAAAGTTGTTTCTAAATCAGAAAACAAAGTTATCAAAACCGAGTCTACTGCACCTAAAGTAACTGGTCCAAAAATAATTAAGCCTTCACCTGCCAGAATGAAGAATAAACAAAAGGCAAGTCCAGTTAATAAACCTAAAGCCTTAGATACAAATAGTGCACCTGAACCAGCAAAAGAAGAAAAGCGTCGTGGTAATGGTCACGGCCGTAATTCTGGTAAACCTGGCAGAAAAGGTAAAAATCAAACTTTTGGTGCCAATAATTATTCTAAGCATCAAGAAAAACGCAAACGCAAGAATAAGAAAAAGCAATTTGAACAGGTACCAAAGAAACAGCCAACTCAGAGAAAAGAACGTCCGTTACCAGAAACACTGGTGTACGAAGTTGGTATGAATGCTCAAGATTTGGGTAAATTGTTGCACCGTGAACCAGCTGAAATAGTTAAAAAACTATTTATGTTAGGTGTGATGACTAATCAAAATCAGTCACTTGATAAAGATGCAATAGAATTAGTAGCTGCTGAATATAATATCAATGCCAAAGAAAAAGTTCATGAAGATATATCTGACATTGATACTCTTTATGATAAGAGAATGGCTGCTTCTAAGGAATCTAAGCATCAGACCAAGCGTCCGCCTGTAGTTACGATTATGGGACATGTTGATCATGGTAAGACTACTTTACTTGATCGTTTGCGTCATACTCACGTGTCTGCTCATGAAGCTGGTGGCATTACGCAGAAAATCGGTGCCTATCAGGTAAGAGTTGATAATAAGCCAATCACATTTTTAGATACGCCTGGACATGCAGCATTTTCTAATATGCGTGAACGTGGTGCTGAAATCACCGACATTGTTGTACTGGTTGTAGCTGCAGACGATGGAGTTATGCCACAAACTGTTGAAGCTATTGACCATGCTAAAAGTGCTAAGGTTCCAATTATTGTTGCAATTAACAAGATGGATGTACCAGGTGCAAATCCTGAACATGTTACTGAACAGTTAATGAAATACAATTTGATTCCGGAGAATTATGGTGGTGACACTATTTTTGTAAACATTTCTGCCAAAACTGGTGAAAATGTTGATGAACTTTTACAAATGATTCTTCTGCAAGCAGACGTCATGGAACTGCAGGCAGATCCTACGCAAAAGGCTATTGGCACCGTTATTGAAGCTCGCCTTTCCCGTGGACGTGGCCCAGTTGCTGACCTTCTAGTTCAACAAGGTACATTAAAAGTCGGTGATCCAATTGTTGTTGGAAATCGCTTTGGTAGGGTTCGTGTTATGACGAATGACCGCGGTCGTCAGGTAGAAAAAGCGACTCCATCTATGCCAGTTGAAATTACTGGACTAAATGATGTGCCTGAATCAGCCGATAAGATAGTTGTCTTTGATGATGAAAAGACAGCAAGAAGCGTTGGTGAGCAAAGAGCACAGCAAGCTTTACAACAGTCTCGTGAAAATGTCCAACATGTTACTCTTGATAACTTATTTGACACGATGAAGAAAGAAAACATGAAAGAAGTAGACGTTGTCTTAAAAGCAGATGTACAAGGTTCAGTAGAAGCTTTACAACAATCGCTTGAAAAGATAGAAGTTGAAGGCGTTCGTGTTAATATTATTCATGCGGGTGTAGGTGCAGTAAATGAATCGGATGTTACATTAGCAGGAGCTTCGAATGCCTTTATTATTGGCTTTAATGTTCGTCCAACCGCTACTGCTAAATCTCAAGCTGAAACAGATGGAGTAGATATCCGACTGTATAGTATAATTTATAAGGCAATTGATGATGTTAAAGCTGCTATGAAAGGTATGCTTGAACCAACTTATGAAGATAAGGTAGTCGGTAACTTGACTGTACGTGAAACTTGGAAAGTTTCTAAAGTTGGGACGATTGCTGGTGCATTTGTTGATTCCGGATATGTTTCAAAAGATTCTGAAATCAATTTGATTCGTGATGGAGTTGTTATTTATACTGGAAAAGTTGCGTCACTCAAACGGTTCAAAGATGATGCCAAGATTGTTAAGCAAGGATTCGATTGTGGTTTAACTATTGAGGGCTATAATGATATTAAGATTGGTGACGAAATGGAAGCCGTCGAAAAACAGGAAGTTAAGCCTGAATAAGTTAACTGGGAGGAAAGTATGAAACACAGAATAGGTCGTGTTGAAGGAGAAATCCTCCGTGAATTGACGAAAATTTTACGCAAAAATATTCGTGACCCACGAGTTAATGATGTTACAATTACAGCGGTTGAATGTACAAATGATCTCTCTTATGCTACTGTATACTACAGTATTCTTTCTGAAGATTCTAAAAAAGAAGAAGAAGCGGCTGCCGGTTTAAATAAGGCTAAGGGAATGATGAGGCATTTGTTAGGGCAAGTCCTAACTGTTTATAAAGTTCCCGAATTAATTTTTAAACGAGATAATTCAGTTAAATATGGAAGTAAAATTGATCAGTTAATCGCTGAAGTAAAAAAGCAGGATGCAAATCGCAATAATTAAGAAAAGCGCTGTGAGGCGCTTTTTTCATGGATAAGGTTAGTTAAATAAAATGTTGAATGGTATTTTAGTGATAGATAAGGATAAGGGCATGACAAGTGCCGACGTTGTCTATCATTTACGCAAAGTGTTGCATATTAAAAAAATGGGTCATGCTGGTACCCTGGATCCTGATGTTACGGGAGTGCTACCAATTGCAATCGGTCAGGCCACAAAATTGATTGAACTGATGCATGAGGAAAACAAAAAATACATAGGTCAAGGAATTTTAGGCTTTGCCACCGATAGTTACGATATTAGTGGCAAAAAAACAGATTTTAAAAAAATTTCTACCGAAGTTAAAGCAAATCAAATTCAAAAAGCTATGCAAGAGTTTGTGGGCAAGATAGAGCAGGTACCACCTGTTTATTCGGCCGTCCGAGTAAATGGCAAGCACTTGTATGAATATGCAAGAGCAGGTATTAAAGTTGAAAGGCCTAAAAGGCAGGTTGAAATTTTTTCTTATAATCTTACAAATGAACCTGTTTTTGATAAAGAAAATTGTCAAGAGGTTTTTGATTTTGAAATTGAATGCAGCAAAGGGACCTATGTTCGTTCTTTAATAAATGATTTGGGAACAAAGCTTGGTGTGCCAGCAGTAATGAAAAATTTGCGCCGCACCTCTAGTTCTGGCTTTGATATAGATCAAGCTGTTAAATTGACTGAAATTACCAAAAATCCTAATTTGGTAACTGCATTGCTTCAACCGATCGATTCTTTCTTTACTAGTTATGTCCATGAGGATATTGATACAGATCTGTGGGTCAAAGTTAAAAATGGTGCAACGATTTCTTTGAAAACGAATGCAAAAAAGGTGGCATTACGGTACAATAATAGCGTTAAGGCAATTTATCAGAAAGATGGTACCATGTATCGCCCTTATTTAATGCTTTTACAAAATGAATAAGTGAATGAAGGTCTTATTGTGGAAATTATCCATTTAACTTACCCGTTTAAGGAAAATATTATTCCTCAAAAAATAATTCTTGTTTTAGGGTTTTTTGACGGCGTTCATCGTGGTCATCAAGAATTAATCAAAATCGCAAAAGAAAAAGCAATTCAAAAGCATTTACCATTAGTAGTAATGACATTTGATCGGCATCCTAAAGAAATTTATCAAAATAAAGAAGTTAGTTATATTGATACACTAGCTGAAAAAGCCTATAAAATGCAGAAACTAAAAGTTGATTTTTTGCTCGTGATGCATTTCAATGATGCATTTAGCAAACTGACTGCACAGGAATTTGTTGATAAGATTATTGTCAAATTAAATGCCGATATAGTTGTAGCTGGTTTTGACTATACTTATGGTCCCAAGCAGATTGCCAATATGAAAAACTTCCCTAAATTTGCCAAAGGAAGATTCAATATTATTGATGTTCCAAAGCAGTCGTATGATGGCCAAAAAATAGGCTCTACCGAAATTAAAAGGGCCATCACCAGTGGGGATATGGAATTGGCTGCGAAGTTATTAGGATTTCCGTATGTTATGTCGGGCTATGTGGGTCACGGTTTACGTAATGGTCATAAGCTTGGTTTTCCCACTGCGAATCTCGTTTGGCCTAAGGACAAAGTTGTTCCTAAAATTGGAGTATACGCTACTAAGACCAAGATTAAAGGTAAGTGGTATGACTCTATGACAAGTGTGGGCTATAACGTCACGATTAATGAAGGTAAAAAACTTTATATTGAATCAAATTTATTTGGATTCGATCAAGAAGCCTATGATGAAGAAATAATAATTAAATGGTATAAGTATACCCGTGGTGAAATTAAATTTGATAACTTGAAGGATCTAAAAAAACAAATGAGCGCTGACGAGTCAGAAATTAAGACTTATTTTGCAAATATTGATTAGTATAATTGATTTTAAAGAGATGAATGTTTTTTGTAAAAAAGTTAGCACTCAACTTGACATTCTGCTAAAAGCTAGTATCATATTAATTGTTAGCACCTAATAGGATTGAGTGCTAAAAGTGAGGGCGATATTTATGTTGACCGAACGTCAAGAATTAATTTTAAAAACAATTATCAATGATTTTACGCAGACACATGATCCTGTTGGGTCCAAAACTGTTATGAATCAACTGCCTATTAAGGTTTCAAGTGCTACTATTCGTAACGAAATGGCTGTTTTAGAAGATAAGGGTTTGATTGAGAAAACTCATTTGTCTAGTGGCCGCGTGCCTTCAACTGAAGGCTACCGCTATTATCTTGACAATTTAGTTGAACCTTTACAAATTTCATCTTCTGTATACAAGCGAATCATTAGTCAGCTTGATCAACCATTTCATCAGGTTAACGATATCGTACAGGCAGCTGTCAAAATTTTATCGGATCTAACCAATTACACAGCATTTGCGGAAGGTCCTGAAAATAGTGAATTAACTATTACTGGTTTTCGGATCGTGCCATTGTTTAACAGACAGATTATGGCCGTCTTAGGAACTAGCGACGGTGACGTTCATGATCAGGTTTATACTTTGCCTTATAATGTTAATGGTGATGAAATTGAACAGGCTGTGCGCATGATTAACGATCAGCTGGTGGGTCAAACTTTAGATCAAGTTACTCCCGACTATCTTAAAAAGACTTTGGGCAATAAACTTAAAGTTGCTCATGTCTCTGAACTGATTAATTTGGTCGAGGATGTTATTAACGATGCTGCCAGTGAGCAAACCTATGTTGATGGTCAGATTAACCTGCTTAACAACATTTCTTTGGACGATATTTCAAATTTAAGATCGCTGTATGAAATGATTGAGCATAATGATTTGATTTCCAGTATTTTGGATAATAGGCAAAATTTGAAAAGCGACAGGTATCCGGTTCGAGTTAGTTTAGGATCCGAATTATCAAATGATTTGTTAAAGGATTACAGTCTGCTTACGGCAGAGTACAGCGTTGGCTCTCATGGAAAGGGCATAATTGCTTTACTTGGCCCTGATAATATGCCGTATTCTCAGGTGATTGGATTACTCGAGTATTTCAGAAACGAACTATCTAAAAAATTACTTGATTATTATGGTAGATTCAAATAAAGGAGGTTAGCCGTGAGTAAAGAAGAAAATAATAGTAAAAACTCAAAAAAAGAGCAAAAGGAAGCGGCTGCATCAAAAGAAACTAAAAAGGATTCTCAAGCTAAGGCTAACGAAAAAAAGAAACCTGAATCTTTAGAAAGTAAATTACAGCATAATTTGACTCAGTTGCAAAAAGAAAAAGACGATTTGGAAGATAAGTACTTGCGCAGTCAAGCAGAAATGCAAAATATGCAAAATCGCTATAATAATGAAAGAGCGCAGCTTATTAAATATGAATCACAATCCTTAGCCAAAGATGTTTTACCAGCGATGGATAATTTAGAAAGAGCTTTGGCAACAAAGGTTGATGATGAAGCTTCAAAGCAGCTTAAAAAGGGAGTGCAAATGACACTTGATTCTCTGGTTAAAGCCATGAAAGATCACGGAATTAGTGAAATCACTGCTGAAGGTGTGAAGTTTGATCCCAATTTGCACCAAGCTGTTCAGACAGTTGAAGCTGAAAATGAGGATCAAAAAGATCATGTTGTGCGGGTTTTGCAAAAAGGATACTTATACAAAGATCGTACTTTAAGACCAGCAATGGTTGTTGTAGCACAATAATTGAAAGGAAGCATATCAATGTCAAAAGTTATCGGAATTGACCTCGGAACTACCAACTCAGCGGTTGCTGTTCTTGAGGGTAAGGAACCAAAAATTATTACTAACCCAGAAGGAAATCGGACAACTCCTTCAGTAGTAGCTTTCAAGGATGGAGAAATTCAAGTCGGTGAAGTTGCTAAGAGACAAGCTATTACTAACCCAAATACTATTTCTTCAATTAAGCGTCACATGGGTGAAGCTGATTATAAGGTCAAGATTGGTGATAAAGCATACACACCGCAAGAAATTTCTGCTATGATTTTGCAATATATCAAGAAATTCTCTGAAGATTATCTTGGTGAGAAGGTTACCGAAGCAGTTATTACCGTTCCGGCATACTTTAATGATGCTCAACGTCAAGCTACTAAGGATGCCGGTAAAATTGCGGGCTTAGACGTTAAGAGAATAATTAACGAACCTACTGCATCTTCACTTGCGTATGGTCTTGACAAAGATGCTGAAGACGAAAAAGTTTTAGTTTACGACCTTGGTGGTGGTACTTTTGATGTTTCCGTTTTGCAATTAGGTGACGGTGTCTTCCAAGTTCTTTCAACTAATGGTGATACTCACCTTGGTGGTGATGACTTCGATAACAAGATTATTGATTGGTTGATTAAGAACTTTAAAGATGAAAATGGTGTTGACCTTTCTAAAGATAAAATGGCTTTGCAAAGGTTAAAGGATGCTGCTGAAAAGGCTAAGAAAGATCTTTCTGGTGTGTCTTCAACTCACATTTCATTACCATTTATCTCGGCTGGTGAATCTGGTCCATTACATTTGGAAGCTGATTTAACTAGAGCAAAATTTGACGAATTGACTGCTGATTTAGTTGAAAAGACTAAAATTCCATTTGATAATGCTTTGAAAGATGCTGAATTAACAGTTAATGATATTGACAAGGTTATTTTAAACGGTGGTTCAACTCGTATTCCTGCTGTGCAAGAAGCTGTTAAGAAGTGGGCTGGTAAAGAACCTGATCACTCAATTAACCCAGACGAAGCTGTTGCTTTAGGTGCTGCTATTCAAGGTGGTGTCATTTCAGGTGACGTTAAGGATGTTGTCTTACTTGATGTAACCCCATTATCACTTGGAATTGAAACAATGGGTGGTGTATTTACCAAACTTATTGAAAAGAATACAACTATTCCAACTTCAAAGAGCCAGATTTTCTCAACTGCTGCTGATAATCAACCAGCTGTTGATGTGCACGTTTTGCAAGGTGAACGCCCAATGGCTGCCGATGATAAGACTTTAGGACGGTTTGAATTAACTGATATTCCTGCAGCCCCTCGTGGTGTACCACAAATTCAAGTTACTTTTGATATTGACAAGAACGGTATCGTTAATGTTTCTGCTAAAGATATGGGAACCGGTAAAGAACAAAAGATTACTATCAAGAGTTCATCTGGTTTATCCGATGAAGAAATTAAGAAGATGCAAAAAGAAGCTGAAGAACATGCTGAAGAGGATAAGAAGAAGAAAGAAGAAGTTGACCTTCGTAATGAAGTCGATCAATTAATCTTCTCAACAGAAAAGACTTTGAAGGATGTCAAAGGCAAGGTATCAGATGATGATACTAAGAAAGTTCAAGATGCACTCGATGCTCTGAAGAAAGCTCAAAAGGACAACAACTTGGATGAGATGAAGACCAAGAAGGATGAATTGTCTAAAGTTGCCCAAGACTTAGCAGTCAAATTGTACCAAGCTAATGGTGGGGCTCAAGGTGCACAAGGACAAGCTGGACCTCAAGCAGGACCACAAAATCCTGGTTCCCAAGATGGCAATTCAGGTAGTGGTTCCGCAGGTGAAGGCGAGTTTCATAAGGTAGACCCAGATAAGTAAAGGGTTTATAATTGAATAAATTAGAAAAGAACTGCCAAAAAGTAGTTCTTTTCTTTTGTAAAGTTAAGGAGCTTATAGATGGCACAAGAAGATTACTATAGCGTTCTTGGTGTTGATCGCAATGCCAGTGATAAGGAAATTACCTCTGCTTATCGTAAACTTGCCAAAAAATACCACCCTGATTTAAACCATGAACCCGGTGCTGAGGAAAAGTATAAGAAGGTTAATGAAGCTTACGAAGTTTTGCATGACAAGCAAAAGAAAGCACAATATGACCAGTTTGGATCCGCCGGAGTTAATGGTCAGGGTGGCTTTGGCGGTGCAGGTCAAGGATATAGTGATTTTGGCGGCTTTGGTGATTTTGGTGATATTTTCAATGACTTCTTTGGTGGAGATACTGGTGGTAGTCAGCGTCGCGCCAACCCAACTGCGCCAACTCGTGGTGAAGACTTAGACTATACTTTGTCCATTGATTTTATGGATGCTATTACTGGTAAAAAGACTCAAGTTTCATACACACGTAGTGAAACCTGTCCTACATGTAAAGGTAATGGTGCTGAAAAAGGAACGCACCCGCTAACCTGTGATAAATGTAATGGTACTGGTTATATGACTATCACCCAAAAATCTTTGTTGGGAGTTATTCGTCGTCAGACAGTTTGCGACAAATGTCATGGTAAGGGAGTAATCATCGAGCATCCTTGCCAGACATGTCATGGTAAAGGCGTAATTGATAATAAAAATACCATTGAAGTTAATATTCCCGCCGGAATTGATAATGGTCAACAATTACGTTATGAAGGCCAGGGAGAAGCAGGTAAAAATGGTGGCCCTTATGGTGACCTTTATATCAGTTATCGCATCAAACCATCAAAAGATTTCGAGCGTAAAGGAACTACTATTTATACTACTGTTCCAATATCGTTTGCGCAGGCAACTTTAGGCGATGAAATTAATGTTAAAACTGTGCATGGAGAAAAGAAGTTGAAAATTCCTGCTGGTACACAACCTAACAAGAAATTTACCATACACGGTGAAGGTGTTCCGTATTTGCGTGGCAACGGTAATGGCGATCAAATTACCACTGTTCAAGTACAGATTCCAAAATCAATTAATGAAAAACAGAAACAGGCCCTGGTTGATTTCGTTAAAGCCGGTGGTGGTTCAATAACACCACAAGAAAAGGGATTCTTTGAGAGATTAAAGGAAAAGTTGCAATAAAAATATGCTATTATTACTTTAATGATGGTTCTCAAAGTGGAGAATTATGATGTTGAGTTGCCCAAAAGGTTATAAATACTGGTGTCAAAATGATACTGGTTTGTCAATAAAATCCAGTGCTCCTTGCTGGGCAAAAAAATTCAAAGATTATATGAGACTTTTTAAAGAAAATGGCAAGCCAAATAAAAATGGCATCGCAAGATATTATTAGTATTATTTGAAAGTTTAACTAAAGGACTAATTCTTCAAAATTGGAGGGATTAGTCCTTTAAGTTTGATAAGTAATTTCTTTACCCTAATTAATTTTATAGGTGCTTACGAATTTGTTATAATAATAAAGATAGAGTAAAGGGTGCAAATTATATATGGACATAAAAAAATTACAAGATTATCAGAAGCGTATTCGCAATTTTTCTATTGTAGCTCATATTGATCATGGTAAGTCGACGATTGCCGATCGAATTTTAGAGTTGACTGATACGGTATCTGAACGCCAATTAAAAAATCAGATGTTAGACGATATGCCGCTGGAACGCCAACGCGGCATCACCATCAAGATGAACTCAGTAGAAATTAAATATCATGCTCAAGATGGCGAAGACTACATTTTTCATCTAATTGATACACCAGGACACGTGGATTTTTCTTATGAGGTTTCCCGTTCCTTAGCGGCTTGTGAAGGTGCACTGTTAGTTGTAGATGCTTCGCAAGGTGTGCAAGCCCAAACTTTGGCAAATACATACTTAGCAATTGATGATGACTTGGAAATTTTGCCTGTTATAAATAAAATTGATCTGCCTTCAGCTAATCCTGAGCAGGCTAAAGAGGAAATCACAGAAATGCTGGGGTTAGATGCTTCCGACGCTGTCGAAGTTTCCGGCAAAACCGGGCAGGGAATTAAGGAGTTGCTTGAACGGATAGTTAAAGATATACCAGCTCCTAATGGGGATCTCCAAGCACCGTTAAAAGCGTTGATTTTTGATTCAAAATATGATGACTACCGCGGTGTTGTTTTATCTGTGCGGATTGAAGAAGGTACGGTTAAACCCGGCGATAAAATAAAAATCATGAATACTGGTAAGGAATATGAAGTTACTGAAGTTGGGGTTTCCAGTCCACACCCGGTTAAAAAAGATATTCTAATTGCTGGGGATGTTGGTTATTTAACTGCTAACATTAAGTCTGTTCGTGAAACTCGTGTTGGTGATACTATTACTTCGGCTGAGCACCCAACTGCTGAAGCACTTTCCGGTTATCGTCAGATACCACCGATGGTTTATTCAGGTATGTATCCCGTTGATAATTCTAAATACGATGATCTTAAAGAAGCTTTGCAAAAACTGCAGCTAAATGATGCTGCTCTAGAGTTTGAACCCGAAACTTCGACCGCTCTTGGGTTTGGATTTCGTTGCGGTTTTTTAGGTTTGCTTCATATGGATGTGGTCCAAGAAAGACTAGAACAGGAATTTGACCTAGACTTAATTATGACCGCTCCTTCTGTTGATTATCATGCCATTATGAATGACGGTACGACCAAAGTAATTGATAATCCTTCTGATTTACCGTCTGCAGGTGAATATAAGGAAGTGCAGGAACCTTTTGTTAAAGCAGAAGTAATGGTTCCGAATGATTTTGTCGGTCCTGTGATGGAATTATGTCAACGCAAACGGGGTGAGTTTGTGACAATGGACTATTTAGACAAATATCGGGTTAACGTAATTTACAATATGCCGCTAGCCGAAATTATTTATGATTTTTTTGATGATTTAAAATCTTCCACTAAAGGTTATGCCTCACTTGATTATGAAATAACGGGTTATCGGGCAACTGATTTAGTTAAAATTGATATCCTGTTGAATAAACAAGTGGTTGATGCTCTCAGTTTCATTGCTCACCGTGATGAAGCTCAAAATAGAGCAAGACAAATGACATCAATGCTCAAGAAATTAATTCCCCGGCAGAACTTTGAAGTTGATATTCAAGGGGCAATTGGAGCAAAAATTATTTCTCGTGCCACTGTTAAGCCTTACCGCAAGGATGTTACTTGGAAAATTCATACGGGAGATCCTGATAGAAGGGCAAAACTGCTTGAAAAGCAAAAGCGGGGTAAAAAACGGATGAAAGCAGTAGGTCATGTTGAAATTCCTCAAGATGCTTTTATGGCTGTTTTAAAAATGAATGATGATGGCTTAAATTCAAAATAGAAAATAAATATAAAAAGGCTGAATTAAACATATGATTGAATGGCGTGAGCGTAAAGGTGAAGAATTAGCTCCGGAATTGATTGAAAAGTATCAGCTTAGCCCTATTACGGCTAAGCTGCTTTCTTTGCGCGGAATAAATACTGCAGCAAAAATTGAATTTTGGTTTAATGCCACTGAAGATGATTTAGCAGATCCCTATTTAATGCACGATATGAAAAAAGCTGTTGACAGGATTAACCAGGCAATTGATGCGGGCGAAAAAATTACCATTTATGGTGATTACGATGCTGATGGCATTACAGCCACTACTATTATGGTGGAAACACTGGGCATTTTAGGTGCCGATGTTCATTTTTTCATTCCCGATCGTTTTAAAGATGGCTATGGACCAAATCTTGAGGCCTACAAAAAAATTGTAGCAGATGGGACTAAACTGATTATTACTGTAGATAACGGTATTACTGGAGTTGACGAGGTTGCTTTTGCCAAAAGTAAAGGTGTAGATACAATAATTACAGATCACCATAAATTTCAAGAGCAAGTTCCTGAAAGCTATGCGTTAGTGCATTGCAACTACCCTGGCCAAAAATATCCGTTTGATGATTATTGTGGTGCTGGAGTGGCCTATACTATTTGCCGAGCTTTAATGCAGGATTCAATGCCAGAATTATTGGAACTGGCAATGATTGGCACAATTGGAGATATGGTCAAGGTTTCCGGAGAAGGTCATATTATCGTTAAACGCGGTTTAAAAATGCTTAATGAGACTGAGCGGCCGGGCTTAAGGGCTCTTATAAAAAATGCCGGTTTACAATTAGGACATATTGACGAAACTGATGTTGGCTTTAATATTGCACCAAGATTAAATGCTGTGGGCAGACTTGCCAATGCAAGTTTAGCCGTTGACTTACTATTATGTGAGACTGACGAGGAAGCTGAAAAAATAGCGGATAAGATTGAAGGATTAAACGATGAACGTAAAAATTTAACTGCTGAAGTTTATCAATCTTGTATTAATCAAATTAAAAATAATGGTTGGCAAAGAGATAAAACTTTAGTTTTATATAATCCCAAGTTCAATGAAGGGGTTTTGGGCTTGGTTGCAAATAAATTAGTTGAGAAAACTCATAAGCCAACCATAGTCCTGACAAAGAATGAAGAGGGAATTATCAAAGGTTCGGGGAGGTCTGTAGATGGTTTTAATCTTTTTAACGCCTTAGAGCCTTTAAAGGATAAACTTTTTCTGAAATTTGGTGGTCACGATTTTGCGTGTGGCTTGTCTATGACCGAAAGCAAAATTTCCTCTTTACGCAAATCATTTGAAGATAGTTTTACGGGTACTTTTAATCAAAATATTCGTTATTATGATTGTGAACTACCTGTTTCTCATCTTGATTTGCAAATTATAGCTGATATCAAACAGGTTGGTCCTTTTGGAACTGATAATGTCAAACCCATTTTTAGCATTACTCATCCGAAAATTAACAGCTGTTTTTACATGGGTAAAGATAAAAATCATATCAAATTAAGCATTAGTAAAGACCATAATAAAGTTGATGTTGTGGGATTTAACAAGAAGTTCCTTACAAAAATTCTTTTGCCATATATAGATCAGCTATTCATAGAGCTACAGGAAAATTGTTTTCGTAAACAAATAAAATTGCAAGGCATTATAAAGGGGATCATTTTTGCTGCACCAAAATTAGCAGTTCCTGAGCCAGTGGTTGATCTGCGCAATGAAAAATATGTGATGGGTTTTGCAGACAGGTATTTGTTATTTGATAAAAGAAATAAAAACTCTGCTTCTAGTCTATTTGATATTGATCCTGCAAAAATTACATTGGTAAATGATTATGACAATGAAGGGGAAGTAGCAGTTTTTCTTGATGTACCTCACAATCAAAAAGAATTGGATTTTGCGTTGAACAATAGTTACGAACAACTTTATTTACACTTTCTGATGGATCAACTGCCAGTCCAACATTTGCCGCAAAAATCAGATTTTGAAATTTTGTTAAAATATATATACTCTCACCCCGGACTTACACTGCAGGACTATCGCAAAGTAGGTAATTTTATCAAAATAAGTTACGATAGCATTCTCTTTATTTTGCGAGTATTCTTTGAACTGCATTTTATTCAATTAGAAGAAAACAAAATATTTGGCGTCACTAATCCTGTTAAAAATAAATTATCAAATTCAAAATATTATCAAGCTGCTAAGTCTCAAATATTTTTTGTAAATGAATTGCGACAAATGCCAAGTCAAAAATTACTAATGTACGTGAATGGGCAATTAAAGCAACATTAATTTTTCTTGCTTTTAATGCTTTTAAGCCCAAAATTTGTTAGAATATAAAGGTCGAATAAGCTTTAGCAAGAAAGTTAAGTTTTGGAGGTTTTTCTTCTTATGGCAAACGATTTTGAGAAACATATTGCAAGTGTAAAGGATTTTCCGAACAAAGGTATAATCTTTCGGGATATCACTCCTGTGCTACAGGATGGCAAATTGTTTCAGGCAGCTACACACAAGTTAGCTGAATACGTTAAAAGTAAAAATGCCGATATAATTGTCGGTCCCGAAGCGCGTGGGTTTATTGTTGGTTGTCCTGTGGCAACAGAATTAGGTATTGGTTTTGTGCCAGCTAGAAAGCCACATAAATTGCCAAGGGAGGTCGAGCGTGCTTCATATGACCTAGAATATGGTTCGAATAGTTTGGAAATTCATAAGGATGCCATTAAACCCGGTCAGCGTGTTGTAGTTTGTGATGATTTACTTGCTACAGCAGGAACTTTAAGGGCGTGCAAGCAATTAATTGAAAATCTAGGTGGAAAATTAGTAGGTTCTTGTTTTTATATTGAACTACCAGATCTAAAGGGAAAAGAGAAATTACCAGGACTTGATGTCTATTCTTTAGTTAAATATCATGGTGCCTAATTTTTATTGATTAGATTTTTAAGCATCAAATTTTAAAAAAATAATAAATGTGCATGAAGTGCTCTTTAATAGTTAGATTTTTGTAATCTGCTGTTAAGAGCATTTTTTCATGATTAAATATGTTTCAGCGAATAAAAACAGCAAATGCTGTAAAGTAAAAAATCTTAAAATTCCATCTAAATAAAAGCGCTTTCCGAAATATGAAAAAACTTTGATTTTTGAGTCCAAATTTTTTACAAGCTCAGGTCAGGTATATATAATGATACAGTATTTTAAAAAAAGGAGAATAGAATAATTTGCAATTAAGAAAAGCAACAATGGCCGATTTTGACCAAATTATCGCTATTTTAAAAGATGGAGCAAATCAATTAGCAGAACATGGTGTCAATCAATGGCAAGGAGACTATCCTTCTAAAGGTCAAATTAAAGAAGATATTGAAAATGGCTGGGCTTTTTTAGCTGTTTCCGAGGATAAAGAAACTGTTGGTGCAATTGCCATAGTAGATGGCCCTGACCATGTATATGATCATTTGGACGGCAAGTGGCTGTGTAATACAGACAAATATGTTGTTATTCATCGTGTAGCGATTCATTCTCAGCATTCTGGTAAAGGTTATGCTACCAAGCTTCTACAGGCTGTTATTAATGATATAAAAACTAACCGTGACGATATTGATTCAATTCGAATTGATACTCATGAAGATAATAAAGCAATGCAGCATTTGATTGCAAAAATGGGTTTTACAAAAGTTGGCCTTTTACATGGTGTTTATCGTCCAAATGAAACGTCATATGTGTATGAATTAAAAAAATAAAGTTAAAAGATAATTGTTATTTAAATATAAAAAAATATTGATTTAAAAGTAAAAAAGTTGTACAAAATTGTTTACTTTGGTTATTTTATGTATTAATATAAACATAACGAATGTAATTTAAAGCATTTGTTATAAACGTACAACCAGTGAAAGGGGGGATTCAAGGGTCAATTAGCAAAATAACTATCTATCTTTGTTATTGGCTCGCCTCTAATCAAAAAATTAACTTTCCTGATTAATTTAACTATTTTTTCCTATTCTAAATTATTATACCAAATAGCATATACAAAACCTTTTTACCGGTGTGATGGAAAAGTCAGGAACTCATCGGTAAACCTTAAAAAACCTGATTACGGAAATTTTCCGCAATCAGGTTTTTCTTTATTTAAATTTAAAATTAACGATTCTTCATTATTGGTTGATAGAATAAATCAATAACAATTGCGGCTATCAAGGCAATGGCAAAGGTAAGTAATATATTTGTCCAGCTTATTTTTGTCATAGCTATACCAAATAATGCCAAGATGACAGTTAGAAGGACGTCTCCTAATTGCGTCAAACCAACTGCTTTAGAAGGATAATCCTGCCAAAAGTATTTCTTAGTTCTTGTAATTAAGACGATAAACATTGCACTCAAAACCAGGTAAACATAAACCATCGTTGATACAGTACCATGACTATAGCCGTGCATATTAAGATAGGCAATAGCAGCAATCCCAATAGCAGTCCAACCGAAAGCTAATGAAAAAGCAATTTTAGCTAATTTAGCCATATTCCAGTTTTCTGGTTTATAGGTGATGTGGGTTCTATCAGTACCAATCATCATTGTCACCATATTATTCATGATTGTATATATGACCATAGCGTTTAAGGCCATTGGAATATAGTTAAAGAAAAGGTAGCCAAATGTTAAGAGCATTGTTAATTGTGCAGTTCTGGCTAACTTTGTTAAGGACCAGGTAGTCATTCTTTGGTACACTCTGTGTCCAGCGTCAAGTATTTTTACTATTGAAGATAAACCGTCATTTAAAAGTACCATTTTACCAGATCGTTTGGCTACATCAGCTGCATTAGAGACCGCTATACCAACTTCAGCTTGCTTTAGAGCAGGAGAATCATTCACGCCATCTCCTGTCATACCTACTATATAACCTTTCTTCTGGAAGAATTTAACCATGCGCAATTTATCTTCTGGTAAAACGTCTGCAATACCGGCCAGTTTGCTGGTATCTGTTTGGTCAGTAAAATCACGAATAGAAATTACCTCCCCTTGCAAGTCAACCTGCTTTGCCACTGCAATAGCAGTTTTCTGATTATCTCCAGTCAGCATAATCGGCTTTACTCCCCGTTTTCTGAGCTCTTCGAGGGCAGCCTTGGAATCAGATCGTACCATATCTTGCAAAATGAAAACACCAGCCAGCTTATCATCAATTAACAAGGCTACCGAACGTCCAGCGCTGAAATCTATTTCTTTTGCCTTTTCGTTAGCATCTTGATCAATTAACGAAAGTTGTTTAAATGAACCTAGTTTAATATTATGGCCATCACAGACTGCCATAGAATAGCCGGTGCTTGAAGTAAAAGGCGTAAATTTAGAAGCTGACTTGATGCTTAATCCTTGTTTTTTAACATATTCATCAATTGCAGTATCAATAAGTTTTTTGTTTCTCTGATCCGTAGCAGCTGATGCTAATTGCAGAACATCATTATTATTCATTGAACTGAAATTGATCCACTGACCGACTGCCGTTTTATTTTCCGTAATTGTTCCTGTCTTGTCTAACAGGATCAAATTAAGGTTTGCTGCATCTTGAATACCAGTCAAATCAGAAGTTAATACACCTTCTTTACTTAAACGAGTTGCTTCAAAGGAGTTAGAAAGTGCAAATGTAGAAGGCATAGCAACTGGTATTGAAGCTATAAACATCATTGCTAAAAATGGCAGCATGTTAATCAGATTATTTAGGTCACCACCCTTAAAGAAAGAAGCAATGACAATTACTAAGGTTAAAATTCCGTCAAGAATGCATAGATAATAAATAATTTTAGTTAGCAGTTGCTGCAAGTGACCAGGAGCTGCAGAATTATTAATTAGATTAATTGTCTTACCGGAACGTGAATCTGCACCTGTGGCAGTAACGACGGCCAAACCATTTCCTTCAGTTACAGTAGTACCGGCAAAGGCTGTATCTTGTGGATTTTTTCGCACAGTTCTTGCTTCACCTGTAATTGAACTCTCGTCCGTAAAAATTTGTCCATCGATCAGCTTCACATCAGCAGCCAAGACGTCACCAGCTTGCATACTGATTAAGTCACCCGGGACTAAATATTTTGAATCAATATTTTGCCACTGCCCATCTCGTTGAACAGAAATGGTAGGAGTCAATTTGTGTGAAATATTATTTAGAACACGTCTTGACTGCTTTTTCTTAGAGGCACCATTCCAGGCGGCAAAAAGAAGCATCAAAAGCACAAATAATGATTGTATCCATTTTCCTAGCACACACTCTAAAAGTAGAGCAGCTTCAAGAATCCACGCTGATAAATTCCACAACTTGGATAGAAATTCTTTAAAAAAGTTGAATTGAGGCTCAGGCACCTCATTTAATCCTTTTTTCTGCAAAAGTTTATCTGCTTCGGCTTGAGTTAAGCCTTCAATTTTTTCAGACATAATTTTACTTCCTTAGTTATTAATACTTTATTTAAAGTAGCATAAAAAACTTACTTTTGCTAGCAAATTAAGATTATCATTGACAAGATTACTTTAATTTATTATTTAAAATAATCATAAAAAAGTGTAAAATAGGTATAGTAGTGTATTAGTACACTTGAATTTAAATATGTTTCCTAAAAGGAATTTCAAAAGAAAGTCTATTCCTAAAAGTTAGATAAAGGAGATATCATGTTCGAAAAATTTTTGGTTCCAGTTTATGTCTTTTTTCTGATTATAACTAACCAAATTCCATTAGATCACAATTCTTGGATTGATAGAGCTAATCCTGCTATTCCGGAAGTAACTAGTTATGCTAAAGTCAAAAAAAATACGCAAAATTATCTAAACGTTCAGGCCTATAATCCTGAAACTGGTAAAAAATTACCATATAAAATTGAAAGAGTAGGTGGTTTTGATCCAAGTAGACAATATATTAAGATCGACCACAAGGGGCAGTACGTGAGAAAAATTGACTATATCTCCGAAAGTACTTACTTAAAAGCAATTAGTCAAAAAGACGACTAGCCATAAAAATAGCACAAAAAAAGCCTGCATTATTGCAGGCTTTTTGAGTTTAAAAACTAATCTTTGTCAACACTGTCTGGGAAAGTAGCTAGACGCTCGCCTTCACCAAGATCTTCTTCAATTTCGAGCAAACGGTTGTATTTTTCAACACGTTCTGAACGAGCAGGTGCACCAGTCTTAAGCTGACCGCCGTTAACTGCAACGGCGAAGTCAGCGATGAATGTGTCACCAGTTTCACCAGAACGGTGAGAAATCATGGTGTTGTAGCCATTCTTACGTGAAAGGCGGATAGTTTCCAAAGTTTCAGTAACAGTACCAATTTGGTTTAACTTGATTAATGAAGCGTTACCGGCACCTTCCTTGATAGCTTTAGTCAAAAGCTTAGGATTAGTACAAATGAAGTCATCCAAAACAATTTGAATTCTGTCCTTGTGGCTTTGAGTAAACTTAATCATGCCGTCAACATCGTTTTCATCATATGGGTCTTCAATTGAAATTAATTCTGGGAATTCGTCAAGTAGCTTGTCGTAGTATTGAGCTAATTCTTCGTCATCAAAGACTTTACCTTCAAAGTGGTACTTGCCATCTTCTTTGTTATAGAAGTATGAAGCAGCACAGTCACAGGCAATAGCAATGTCTTCGCCTGGCTTGTAACCAGCCTTAACGATAGCGTCGTGTAAAGCTTGCAAAGCTTCTTCAGAGTTCTTCATGTTAGGAGCAAAACCACCTTCGTCGCCGAGGCCAGTTTCGTAACCCATGTCTTCAAGAACTTTCTTCAAAGTATGGTAAGTGTTAACGATCTTTTCAAAACCATCACGGAAAGAAGTCTTCTTAACTGGAGTGATCATGAATTCTTGCACGTCGATACCATTGTCAGCGTGCTCACCACCGTTAATAACGTTGTGGAAAGTTTGTGGCATTTCAAGATCGGTGCCGCCAAGGTATCTGTATAAAGGTTGGTGGCTGTCTTTTGCTGCAGCAGCTGCAGTAGCCATTGATACGCCTAAAATAGCGTTGGCACCAAGTTCAGCCTTGTTAGGGGTGCCATCTAAGTCGATCATTACACGGTCAATGTTTGCTTGATCATGTGGATCCAAGCCTTTTAATGCCTTAGCAATTTTAGTATTGACGTTTTCAACGGCTTTGGAAACACCTTTACCGCCTACACGACTGCCGCCATCACGTAATTCAACTGCTTCATTTTCACCAGTTGAAGCACCTGATGGAACTTCAGCTTTACCAACAACACCGTTTGATAAGGTTACAAAAGCCTCAACAGTTGGGTTACCACGTGAATCATAGATTTCCAGTGCATGAACATTTTCAATGACTGATTTTAACATCTAAAAACCTCCTAAATAATAAATGCTGTACTATTTTGTGTAAGTACATACATTAGTGGAGCACAAGCTCCATATCTACATCACAAATTTTAGCCTAAGTTTGTGATTATGTAAACATTTGTAACCGATTTCTAATGTTAAAAAATATTAAAAAATTTTTTATCGCTTTTTTTTGGTATTTGATTTATTATTTAGCTATATATTTTTTTGGATATATAGTTTATTTATATAAGGATACACAAATATGGATAAAGTAAAGTTAATAATAGACTCTGGCTCAAATGACAGAGCAAATGAAAATCTGACTGTTGTGCCATTAACTATGACAATTGCAGGAAAAGATTTTGTCGATGACGAAAATCTTGATATCAATGAATTCATTAGTAGCATGGAGAAAAATACGGAGGAGGGAAAAACTTCCTGTCCCAGCATTAATGAATGGCTTAAGGCCTTAAAGGGATCTGAATTTGCAATAATGTTGACAATTACTAGTGGACTTAGTGGCAGCTTTTCATCTGCCTTTCAGGCTAAGCAAATATATGAAAAAGATCACCCTGATAGTCATGTAATTGTGATTGATTCAAGGACTGCTGGCCCAGAAATTTCAGTTATTTTACAAAAAATTCGTAAATTGGCTAATAGCAAAATTCGTTTTGTAGATTTGGAACAAAAAATATCCGATTATAAGACACACACGCATTTGTTATTCGTATTAAAATCACTGCATAATTTAGCACTCAATGGGCGAGTTA
>CAMLRO010000002.1 GCA_946482425.1 uncultured Lactobacillus sp. | reverse complement strand
CGATCTTTGCATGCAAAAGAGGCGTACTAGACGTCTAGGCAATCCAGTGGATTGCTTTTTTGCTTTTTTAAAAGAAAGCCTAGGCTGCCCACTTTAACTTTCACAAAGCAGAACCCAGCTACTTACCCTCCTGCATTCGTTACATGCTTTCGGGGATAAACTTATCACTGGATCACGGACTCAACAAAGAACTTCTTTGAGTTCTTAAAAGCAGAAATGCTTTATAGTCCGGGGGATTGCCATCAAAACTTAATCGAATTGGAGAAGGGCAATCAGTGATTACATTAATAAAAGAATCAAGAGCAGATTAAAAGGCTTGACGCCGATTGAATATCGACATCAAGCCTTAACAAAATAATTATTAAAAATTCTAATCTAACTTTGGGAACTCACCCTAAAATTATTCAGTTGTTAGGACAATCTTTTGATATAACGTAACTGTTAACAAGTAATAACCCAGATAAAGCACAATAAATATTGTGAATGGAATCCAGATATTATGGTATGGAGATATCAGCAATGTTTTAAACAGTTGTAAGCCACAAAGGACATCTACTATGCCTAAAATAGCAGGCATGGTGAACAAAGTACCAATTTCTTTTCTGATTGAACTGCGCAATAATCGTGGTCTAGCACCAATTTCATGTAGCATCTGGTAGCGCACCTTGTCACTGGCCGCACCACTTAAAACTTTAAACATTAGCGTCGAAGCCAGCATAGTCAGAAATGCTATTCCTAAGAAAAAGCCCATAAATTCAAACGCACTGGTAAAGCCAATCATATTGCTATAGTTATATGATTTTGAAGAAAGGTAAATATCTTGGTAATTGCGATTTTCCTTCAGTTGCTCTTTTTGAATTTGTTTAATCACTGGAAAATCATGGGCAAAGTCTTTGACATTAATATAACTGACGAATTTTTTCTGACCATTAAGTGTATTCCATCTTTGCTGTGAAACTAGCTTAATTTTCTTAGGAATGCCATTAGGCACCATTTGGCTAAAAATGCTGTTGGCAGCTGTTTCCGGTTTATCCAGTTCGGCAGTAACCAGTGTTTTCACTTTATATGTAGGTAAATTGTCTTGATTGTTATGAAAATAGATTTCTATTTCTTTCAGCGGCTGTTTTTCAAATTCCGCGCGGTTAAAGTAAAGATGCATCCCCTTTTCTTTGTAGTGATAAGTCTGCTTATTAGTAATGGTTAATTTTGCTTCTGCTTTTTTAACTGCTGGCGTCTGACTAACAATTGTAGCATCATAATAAATCCCTTTTTGCGCTTCATCCTTCATGGAGCCAAAATTAAGTCCCACGGTAATTGCACCTAAAGCCAAGGCAAACAGAATTGAAATCATAGTTAATATCTTGGTGTAGCTTTGCAAACGAAATTTCAACTGACCAAGAGTAAATTCATTAATGCCACGATATGAAAAAGATTTTTTATTAAGTAAATAATTAATAATAGCCGTAAAGACGCCATTAAAGACGAAGAAAGAGCCAGCAATAATTGTTACTAAGGCGGTGGGAATAAGAAAGTAAATATATCTGGTGGACAGAGTCATTACATAGTAACCGACTGCCAGCAAAAGCACACCGCAAATTGCTTCAATTCCCCGCAAAACGGGATGATGATTAAGATTAATGGGAGTTTGATCTTCGTGTAAAAGATCAATTACCGGAGTATGTGTAAGTTTGTGCACATTGCTCAGTGCACCCAAGAGAAAAATAATAACAAAGAAAAGCAAAGTCCCTATTATTGCGCTGGGTAATATTGCCTTATAGTGCGTAATTTCGAGCCCTAATTTACCTACCAGCACCTTGGTAACTATTGTGGTCAACCCGAGCCCCAGTATTATTCCCAGTAGAACTGCTAAAAAGCCGGTTAACAGAGTTTCAGAAAAAATTAGTAAGCCAATCCGCGTGCTTTTGGCCCCGAGCATCATATACATGCCATAGTCATGCTTACGCATACTTAACAAAAATGAATTGGCATAAATTAGGTAGACAGATGTAATGATTACTAACAAAATAATGCCAAAGGTAAAAATATACGTCAGGTATGCTGTTCTACCGTAGACATCTTTACTAATAAATACAGGGTTAGTAGCAATTGACAAGAACATATAGAAAATCATGCTGGCTACAATCAAGCCGGAAAATAATACCAGATAGTCTTTCAGCCTATTCCTAATACCCGTCACGGATAGCTTCCAAATCATTACTGCTCCTTTTCTTTTACTAAAAACAAACTTGTATTAATTACTGCCCCAATTTTATTCATGTGCAAGCACGATTTTTTCATATAATTTCACCGTTAATAAGTAATAAATCAGATAAAGCACGATAAAAATTGTAAACGGAATCCATAAATTCTGGTAGGGGTGCGGTAAAAGCAATTTAAACAGTCTTAACCCGAAAAGCACGTCGATTACGCCCAATACACCGGGCAGAAGAAACAGAACTCCAATCTCATTTCTGATAGATTGACGCAATATCTTTACCCTTGTGCCAATTTCAAATAACATTTGGTAGCGCACCTTGTCACTGGCAGCACCACTTAACACCTTAAACATTAAGGTCGAAGCCAGCATGGTTAGAAAGGCGATCCCTAAAAAGAAACCCATAAATTCAAACCCGCTGCTGAAATTCTTAATTAACTGGTAACTGCCAGCCTTGCTCGAAGTATATATATACTCATAAGCAGAATTTTCTTTTAACTGCTGTTTTTGCAATTTTAAGATGGTGGGGTAATCTTGATCGAAATTTTTCACATTTACGAAACTGACAAATTTATTCTGCCCTTTTTTCTCGGCCCACTTTTCAGGTGAAACCAAGCGAATGATTTTAGCAATACCATCAGGAACCATAGCGCCAAAAGCATTGTTAGCATACGTTGCTGGCACATCCAATTTTTTAGTAGGCAAGTTGATCGTCTTGTAGGTGGGCTGACCATTTTTCATGTAAAACTTGACGTTTTTAACTGGATTATTATTAAATTCACTGCGGTTAAAGTATAAATACTTACCCTGTTCCTTATAATGATAAGTTTGTTGACGAGTAATCGTCAGTTTGCTTTTAGCCTGCGCTACTTTTGGGGAATCACTGATAATAGTAGTGTCGTAATAAAAATTGTCTTCAAGCTGCTCACTGAGGGTGCCAAAATTAAGTCCTACAGTAATGGCACCGAGTGCTAAGGCAAAAAGCAGTGAAACCACGGTTAAAATTCGGGTATAATCATGCAGCCGGAACTTCAACTGGCCTAAAGTAAATACCCGAATGCCATGATAAGAATAGCTTCTGCGGTTAAGCAAGAACCCAATTAAGGCACTGAAAAAAGCATTAAATGTGAAGTATGAACCGGCAACTATGGTCACTAACGCTGCTGGAATAATAAATAAGATAGCACCGCCTGGAAGACCCAGAATAAAGTAGCCTGCTGCTAAAAGTAACAGACCCAATATTCCTTGAATCCAGTGCAAGACCGGCTGACGCTTGTAGGCGACCGGCTTTTGGTCATCACGCAATAATTCAATTATCGGCGTCTTGGTTAATTTACGGACATTTTTCAAAGCACCAAATAAGAAGATGAAAATGAAGAAGATAATCGTCCAGATAATGGCATTGGGTAAAATAACGGCAAAATGCTTCACCGTCAAGCCTAAACGAGATATCAGCAGCTGCGATACAATGGCTGTTAGACCAAAACCCAGCAGAATACCCACTATTGTGGCCAAAATACCGGTTATCAGAGTTTCCAAAAAAATTAGTACCCCGATTTTAGTACTCTTAGCTCCGAGCATCATGTACATGCCGTAATCGTGTTTGCGCATGCTCAATAAAAAAGAATTAGCATAAACCAAATAAATAGCAGTAATGATTACCAGCAAGACAATACCAAAGCCAAAGGTGAAACGGACATAATTACTTGGTGCTGCAATATCATTTTTAATAAAGGTGGGATTAATAGTGATTGTGAGGAACATGTAAAAAATCATGCTGGCAACAACCAAGCCGGAAAACAAAACCGCGTAATCTTTAAAGCGACTCTTGATTCCCGTTAAGGACAACTTCCAAATCATTTTTGTTCTCCTTATTCATCAGTATCTAAGTGATCAATTAACAGATGATAAAATTCCTGCCTCGACTGCCCGTTTTTCAACATTTGTTCACCAATTTGGCCGTCTTTAATAAATAAAATGCGACTGGCAAAGCTGGCAGCAAACGGATCGTGCGTAACCATCAGAGTGGTAATACCATCGTTTTGGTTTAAATCAGCCATAGTATAAAGCAACTCGCGGGCGCTCTTTGAATCCAAGGCGCCAGTTGGCTCGTCCGCAAGCAAAATTGCCGGTTCATGCACCAACGCCCTAGCAGCTGCCACTCTCTGCTTTTGCCCACCAGATACTTCAGCAGGATATTTAGGCAATATCTCTTTAATTCCCAGCCTAGTCGCAATTTTGTCAACCAGCGGATCAATTTTTCTGGGAGAAATACCCTGTAAGCTTAAAGGTAAAGCAATGTTTTCGCGATTAGTTAAATTTTCCAAGAGATTGAAGTCTTGAAAAATAAAGCCAATTTGCTGACTCCTAAAATCAGCCAGCTGATTAGCATTTAGCGTGTTGTTATCTTCGTGATTAATAAAAACATTGCCTGTTGTTGGTTTATCTAAAGTCGACAAGATATTGAGCAACGTAGTTTTACCAGAACCAGAAGCACCCATAATTGCTACAAATTCGCCTGAATTGACCGCAAAATTAATTCCTTTGAGAGCCTGATACTGCTTTTCGCCCCGCTTGCCGTACGTCTTAGTGACTTGATCTACTCGTAAAATTTCAGTCATTTGTATAATCCTCTTTGTAATACTTGTGTACTATTTATCTAATACACTAATTTAACCACTTAACATTGTCAATAAAAAAATAAGCCTTTCAAAAATTGAAAGACTTATAGCAGCTTTTTTCCTTGATGCTACTGGTAAACAAGAAATATTAAATTTTGTTTAAAAATTTACTGGGTTTACCCTAGTCGAGCTAAAACCTTATTGAGCGGAGTAACAATAATTGGTGTCACCACCGCAGTAAACACCGCTTCAACCAGGCCATTCATGCCTAAAGCAATTATTAAAGCTTTAATTAAGGGCGTGCCGTGGCTAAAATTGCCTAAGTGCCCCATGAGCTGAGCGGGATTACCCATAAAAATAAGGCTGGTTAACAAAATTACAAAAATGGTGTTGGTCAAAGAAGTAATAGCACCAGCGGCGGTATAACTTACTTCTTTAAAACGGTTTTTCTTTTTAACGGTTAATTTGCCAATTAGTCCGGGGAATAGTCCCGCTAAGACACTTGGAATCACGGCGATAACAAAATTCTGAAAGAGCATTAAACTCACAATATCTCCCGGCTGGGTATAAGCCTGCACCAAACGGGCAATACCCCAGAAAATACCAAAGAAAGTCCCAGCTATTGGTCCCATAATTAAAGAATAGACGGCAACAGTCAAGGGAACAGTTGTGATAGCAGGAAGTGTTGGCAATATTCGAATATAACCGATATTAGGGATGAAAGTTTGCAATAAAAAGATTGCGACAAATATGGCTGTAATAGCCAGGTTCTTAGTTTCTTTTCTACGCATCTAAGTCCTCCTTAAAAAACACCTTGCTATTATATTGCTTACAGTTATTTGCCGCAAATATTAGCGTCGCTATTAGTGAATTTTAAAAATACTTAAATGCTTTTAATTAGTGTCTGCTATTAATTATGCTTGAACAATCGAGCCGGAGGCAAAAAAGTTTTTGAACTTATTTGCTTCTATAATTAACTTTTCTCTATTGTCTACCTGCGATAATTTATAACCGACAAAATACGGTGACACAATAAAACGCGAAATTAGTTTCGCACAAATGCCCCGATCGCTGCGCGGATAGAAAAACAGATTATAAGAATCGCACCTGCCATTTGACAAAACTTGCAGCATGTATTTTGCCCCACTCTGAATCCAGTCAGACCACTCATCGATGCTGCTTTCTTCAAGCAGGTTAAAATCGAGTTCGATGTAGCCTTGAACGGGATGAGTACAAACGTTAACTTCTAAACCATTATGTTGATATAAAGTGATGCCGGCAAAAGCACTGGGTCCAATAAATTGGTAGCCGTCCAGCTTTTTTAATCCTACTATCTGCATGTGGGGATGTTCTAGAGACCCGCCAGAATGCGGACCATAATTTTTGTACCATAAAACAGACCTAAATTTGCCAGAATTGTTCACTTGGTTAAAGCAAGATAGCGAAAAACGCATTAAAGCCCGATTATAGTCCACTGAATAAGAAGTAATGTCACCTTGATGTTTGCTAGATTCAATCAGAACCGTTTGGAAAGTGTCATGGAGTGTGGAATACTTGTTAAGCAGCCAAATCATGCCACCCTCACGCCTAAAAATATGAGTGAGCCCTGCGGGATCGCAAAAGGGACAGCCGGAATTATTTTTAACTTTACGGTAAGAATTAGGTTTATCTTTAGCTATGTTAACATCAAATACTAATGGGTCGTTTTCCATTTGGCAATCCCTCCTAAAAATTTTTCTTAAAGCTTGCATTTTACTAGAGCCGCAATAGATGGTAAACTGTAACCGCAATTATTTTTTAAAAAATTCCAACGGTGGTAGAACTATGCAATCAAAAAGAAATTTAAAAAAATACAATAACCGCAATAATATGTTTCTGATTATTATCGGAATAGTTCTGATTTTAGCAGTTATATTTGGCGTGGTTCTATATAATAATCACGTTGAATCGCAAAAGCAGGCTAAAGCATTTGCTACAAATCATTTTAACCCTAATGTTAATATTTATGGCGTCGAAGTTGGAAACTTAACAATTACTAAAGCAACTGCCAAGATTAATCGGAAAGCCAATAATATCGTTTCTTTGGAAAACGGCAAAGTTGCGATCGAACGCGATCCCAATATTGACACTATCAAAAAGCAGGAAGTTGCAAATTATTTTAAAAAGCAACATACAACCATGCCTGACAAACAAGTTTATGAATACCGCAATACTGATTTGGATGCCGCAAACAAAAAGATGCATGCAGTCAGTCATGCTGTAGTTAATTATCATGTTGCCGGCAAAGATTATCAGCTCAAAGCACAAAAGTTAATTAACCAGGCAATTTATAAAAAAGGCAGGTACAGTTTTCTTAATTCCGAAAATTTAACGGCGGAACTGAATAAAATTGATCAAGAAGTGTCAACAATTCACCAGAGTTATAAGTTTGCGGTGCCAAAAGGTAATAAAATAGCAAGAAAGAAAATTACTGTTAAAAATCAAAGCTATGGTTGGGGTGTACATGTCAAAAGAGCCCAAACAGCCGTAGAACAAGCATTTTTGAACGGAACTAAAAATCTGGATGGCAAGAACTATATTTATGGTCTTGGCTACAGCACTTATGGTTTAGGCTATGGCAAAAGCAATCATGGCATAGGCAATGACTATATTGTAGTTTCAATTAAAAAGCAGGAAATGTGGATTGTGCGTAAAGGCAAGGTGGTCGTTCACCTTAATGACGTAGTTACTGGAACAAAAGACGGTAATAAAAATAACCGCACTCCTCAAGGAGTCTGGTATATTCACTATAAACAAGGTCATGCAGTTTTACGCGGGCGCAATAATGACGGCTCTAAATATGCTTCACCAGTCAGATACTGGATGCCATTTACTTTAACTGGCTGTGGTTTTCACGATGCCGGTTGGCGCGGTGATTGGAGTAAAAAAGCTTATTTAAGAGGCGGTTCACATGGCTGCATTAATATTAAGCCTAGAGAAATCAAACAAGTCTGGCGCAATGTAAGTAAGCACCAGCCAGTTATTATTTACGACTAAATTTTAGACAAAAAAGTCAAAATATTACGTTGCAAGATTAGCTTTCAGTTCAAAGCTAGTCTTTTTCTTTGTTCCCCAAAATTATTACTCACATAAAAAAGACTAGCGATAACTACAGTTAAAGCTAATCTTTTTAGTAATTAGATTTTTATTTCAAACACATTAGTGCAATTCTGGCCAGTATTCTTTATTGGCCTCATATAATTCATCCAAAACCTTTTTACCAACGTGATAATCTGGAATAGTCTTATTAAGAACAACTGCTTCCAAAGCGACTTGATATGAACCAGACAGAGCGGCGTCTACTGTCCGTTTCTCATAAGCCTTTTGCAGTTCCATCAGTCCTTTATGGAAAGTTGGAATCTTACCAATACTAATGGTTTCTGCACCCATACTGCCAATGTATGCCGGCACTTCTACAACAGCATCTGTATCAAAATTAGATATTGCGCCATTGTTCTTTTGGTTAACAGTGAAACGCTCGCGGGTGTTATGGATAATTGCGTTCGCAATATCAACGATATAGTTGCCGTGAACACCAGAATTAAGTGAAGAGCCTTTGGCTGTGCCTGCTTTTAAAACGCGCCGACATTCTGTGAAGATTCTCTTTTCACGTCCCTGCATTACCCAGTCACCACGTGTGAAGTTAACATCAGATTCAGCCATCATTACATCAGGCATCAGGTAATACTGCAGGTAGCAGTTAGGGAAATATTCAGGAAAACGCTTGAAAATGGTAATCATGCGCTTGTATGTATCAATCCAGTACTGGTCATCAAGAGTTTCGTCATTCCATTGAGCAAGGGTATCAATCTTGCCAGACTGGACGTCCTCACGCAGTTGTGGCAATAAGTCCTGACCGTTCTCATCAATCATTGATGTCCACCAGCCGAAGTGGTTCATGCCAAAATATTTGAAGGTAATATCTTTTAAATCTTTATGGAAGTATTGTGCAATTGCACCTTCAATTGAAATTGGCATGTCACAGATACAAATTACCTTTGCTTCAGGAAATTCTCGGTAAATTGCCTCTGACAAAATTGCTTCTGGATTAGTGTAATTTAAAATCCATGCATCAGGACAAATTTGCTTAACCTTCTTAATAATAGCGATAATATCTGGTATTACCCTCATTGCAAAGGAAAAGCCGCCAAGTCCACAAGTTTCCTGACCAATAACGCCATTGCGAATACAAATTTTTTCATCAATAGCCCGTTGCTTGTTCAGACCTGGACGAATTTGCATGAATAAAAAGTTTGCATCTTGTAGAGCTTCTTCCAGGTTAGTCGTGTAAGAAACATGAACCGGTGAACCTGTTTCTTTATAATACATTTTGGTGTACTGCCCTAAAAGAGACACTCTTTCTTCATCAATATCATAAAGAACTAGCTGGTTCATATCTAAGTCAGCAGAACGTTGACGTAAAACCTCCAAGATACTTGGTGATTGGGTTGATCCGCCACCAATGATTACAAATTTATTTGCCATTTCAATAATCCTCCTAAATTACTTTCCACTTTCTGATGGGTGTTTTTTCAGATAATCAAGATATTCATCAACTTTATCATGAATACTTTCTACATCAACTCCAAATACTATTTGGATATTATTACCATCTTGCATTACGCCTTTAGTACCTGTCTTGTGTTTTAACAGATCCATATCTAATTTGTTTGTATCTTTAATGTCAACGCGAAGTCGAGTATAACAATTAATCATTTCATCGATGTTTTCTGGACCACCTAGACCAGCTACAATATTTTTAGTTTGATTATCAAATTTTGCAGTGTCTGCAGATTCTGTAGCACTGTCAGTTTGAGCAAGTTTTTCTTCTGCCTGCTCGACAGATTCATCCTCACTTTCTGCACCATTAAGGAGTGTCTCGTCAGCGTTAGCACGTCCAATAGTTGGAATGTTGAAGCGTTTGATCATAAAGACGAAGACAAAGTATTCAAGTAAACCGGTGACGACAAACATTATTGGGATGAGATACTGGTGTCCTAGCCTTGCCGGAAAGGCAAAACTATTAATAATCATATTAATACCGGTATCAAACTGAATATCGATACCAACTATATTTGTCAAAAATAGACTAATTCCGTAAACAACTGAGTGAGCTAGCCATAGTAATGGTGATAAGAACAGGAACATAAATTCCAAAGGCTCAGTAACACCTGCTAAAAAGGCAGTAGTAACAGTTGGAATTAAAATAGCCGCAACTTTTTGCCTATTCTTTGGTTCTGACATCTTCCAGAAAGCAAAAGCAATACCGATAGGTAACGAAATTGAACCAAAATTAGACAGATAACCAATAGATTGGTGCATTGCAGTAATATGACTTGGGTTACCTAACTCAGCTAACCAAATGTTAAACGCACCAGTGTATAGCTTGCCGGCAATCCTGGCAGTACCACCTAAAGGAGTGTAGAACAAAGGCATCCATAAGAAGTGGTGCAGTCCAACAGGTAAAAGCATACGGTTTAAAAAGCCATAGAAGAAGAACCCAATGGAGCCCGTAGTTGACATTACCTTAACAATATTTTCAATAACCCAGTTAACTGCAGGCCAAACATAAGTAATAGCAATTGCAAACAGAATAGTTACAAATACTAAAATAATATAAACGGATTTTGTTCCTGCATATGGTGATAAATATTTATGGAGCTTAATATTCCCCCATTTATTTACCATCCAGCCCACTAGGATTCCTAAAATAATTCCGAGGAAAACTCCCATATCAGTGACTTGGATACCGAAAACCATGTTTTGCCCAGTACCAAAGAGTCCCTGAGAATTTGGCTTAGCCAAACGGTGGGTTAATTGCAGCCATGAATTGTTGGCGAACAAAAAGATTAAATAAGTAACGATACCTAAAATTGCGGCATCAGTTTTATATTTAGGTTTAGCCAAAGCTGTAGCTATACCTACACAGAAAATACAACTTAATTGCCCGATCATACCGCTTGATAGGATATTGTAAATAAAATTACCAGTATCTTTCAAAATGGTCGGCATTAAGTCTAGCTTCAAAATGGCACAGACTGATAAGATAATACCAGTTACGGCCATAAACATAACGGGTTGAATTATTGCCCGTGAAAAAACATTCGCGGACTTCATAAACTTGCCCTTCATAATTTTGCCTCCTTACATTACATTTTTTATTTAAGATTTGGGATAAGGAATTACTTCTACTTGATTTTCCTGCAACTTCTTTTTAAAAGCCGAATCACAGAGAATTGTTACTTCTTTGATTCGCGGCACATTAAATGAAGAATTGAAGTAAAGTGTTTCATCTACAAATGCAGGGTGGACCATAAACTCAGTTATTTGGTTATCCTGCAGACGGTCAAGAACAGCTTGTATTTCTGTTAAACATTGTTCTTGATCCGCATGATAAGATTTATCCAAACTGCGAATATGCGCGTAATTCATCAGATCATCAAAACCAACAATTCCTCTTTGATAAGACAATTTAACTTGTTCTTCAATACCGTAACAATTTCTAACCGGTAACTGATACTTATCAGAAATGCGCTGGGTAAGAGTCAAGTTCTCAGAAAAAGAATGAACATGGTGGTGACTATCTAAATGAGTTAGCTTTACTCCCTTACTTAACAAGAAATCTACTTGCGCACACCACTCATGGTAAATTTCTTCGGAATCCATTTCACTACGATGCTCTTTATAGCCGGCCAAATGGTAAAATTCGCCATTCTCATCAACCAGTGTTTTGGCATCCGTCATGGGTTTACCCGTTGTGATGTTAAGGTGACAGCCAACTCCTAAGTCCTTGTTTTCATTTGCTAACTTGATTGCTTCTATACACCCTGGCATATTTGCCATGAGTGTTGTAGAAGAAACCATCCCATCTTTATACGCTTTAATAACTCCTCGATTTACGGCCAGTGAATAGCCAAAATCATCGGCATTAATAACAACTTGCTTCATGCACACACACCTTTCAAATTATTTAAAACGCTTTCTTTCAACAAAGTTAATATAGTATAATGAAAGTGTAATAACAATAAATCACTCGAATTATGACGTGATTTTCAAAAAAGGAAAATATTTTCAGGGTGATATAATAAATGACCAAAATCTTCCAAATTGACCGGTTATTCCCTAATAATCATTTGCGTCCCCAAGATATTAAAGTGATTGAATCGATTATTGACTCAATTACCGCAAACGACAATTTAGATATTCGCTTTATAGCTAAGAAAAACTATCTTTCTACTGCTTCAATCAGCAGATTGGTCAAGCGGGCAGGTTTTACCAATTTTAAAGAATTTATCTTTTTTCTTTCTTCTCGGTATAAAAATCAGCCGTTAAAAACTTATGGCAACCTGCCGTATGTCCACTGTAATGTAGGTACTGAAGTAGTTGCCGACTTTTTTCAGAAAATCAAGTTGGAAAAAAGAACCTATTTATTTGGTGAGGGCTTTTGCAAAATTCTGGTTAATTACACTTACCGCAAGCTCTTACTCAAAAGAATTTATGGTGTCGATCTTGATGGCGTTGAAATTTCAATTGCGTCTGACCAATTGCCCCACACTTTGATTACATTCTCGCAATCAGGAGAAAATAAAAATGGTTTAATCAAAATTGCAGGTTGTAAAAAAGATGGGGGCAATATCATTACCATCACTGCTACGCCGCACAGCACTTATGCCAACATTGGCGACCTTGCCTTTGTCGTAGACAGTGGCAGCGGCGTGCCTGATCCTGAAAATACCAACCTCAACTATTTTTACGGCAATACTATTAACTTAATTGAAAATATTGTTAACCAGTATTTATAACAAAATAAAAAAATTCCTAACAACAAATCTGTTAGGAATTTTTGCTTATATAATTATTTTTCTTTTAACCTTGACTATTATTTTTATGACTTTAGCTAAATTTTCTTTAGTTTTGAACTAATTGTTCCAGAGATTGTCTGCAGTTGGACTGGTAAAATCTTTATTTTGCAAATTACTACTCGTTGAATCAACCGCAATTGTCTTATTTGGCTGCCAGCGATTGACAAAATAAATTTGGTTATCCTTAGTAATCTTTTGCCATTGCGCGCTCCAATGAGTAGCTGGTACCTTGCCATGTTCTACATAGTCCTTCATATCTTCAATATGGAGTAATTCCTTGGTAGCAACATTTTGAATTAAGAAGTAGCGGCCCTTTGGCACTAATTGCCAAGTCGAATATTCTGTTGGCTCAGAGGTAACCTGCACTGCAGCAGAATTAGGATCTAAAGTGACATACTTCTTGCTGGCAGAATTTTGCAGCGTTGTCTTTGGCAGATCATAGCCACCGCTTTTCTTGTAAACTCTGAAGTAGTCGATTGACCATGATTTAGGGAAGATATCATTCCCCTTACCAGAACCGGCATCAGTATAAATATTCAAGATCGTACCCATTGGGTAATCCGGTGCCTGATTAATTTGCTTATACAGTTTGCCATCATAGTAGAACTTTAATGAACCCGGTTCCCAATCAAGACCATAGGTGTGGTATTCCTTTGTTGGGTTTCCTTCTGGTACAGGATCTTCAAATAGTTCCCATTGGTTTTCAAAGAACGGATCGTTCCAGCCAAAAGCCGCAATTCGCCAAGTGTTTTGTCTTCTAAAGAAAGTTTCCAAAACATCAATTTCGGCTGTTTGCTTGGAATTAAACCAGTCATTAGTATCATCTTGCATACCAACCATCCACCAAGCTTGGTGACCACCGCCACCAACATCGGAAAGTTTAGCACGAATTTCAAAGTAACCATATTTTGTGACATAACCCTGCCACTCTTTCTGGTTGCTTAAGATCTGACTATTGCCACTGAAATTATGGATCCAATTCTTATTAAACGACATAATCGCACTTGATTTGACCGTACCATCCAAAGTTGGTGACCAAGGTTTCTGATCTTTAGCAATATATTCTATCAACTTGCCATCTTCAAAGCGATAGTTTGCCTTCGCAGTTTCTGGATCAGCAGTCCAATGAGGTAAATAATAATCAGTCCACTTCGACTTATCTAAAGTTGGACCGTTAAATTCATCATCAAAATCAAGTGTATATCCCGGTTTGGCTGGTGCTTCATCAGCAGCCTTAACTGCCTGTGCACTCCCCAAGCCGAGCAACACGCCTGCTCCGATTGTTAACAATCTAGACCATCGTTTTTTCATTACTTACAACTCCTTCCGTATGAAATATCATTACTTATTTGTAAGCTCTTTCATGCTAGAATATAGCATTTTTTATTTTCTGCCACAACTAAAAGCACTCAAATTTAGTATTATTTTTTTAAAGCTTGAAGTTAGTAATAGCATTAAAAAAGCCGGTAAATCATGCCTTTAAAGTATTGACTTACCAACTTTTTGAAATAATATTTGAATATATAATTAATATATTACTTAAATTTTAATTATTAAAGAGCAGCTTTAATTGCTTGATTGACAGCATCCTTTTCAGCATTAATTACGTCAACCTTGGACTCAATATTCTTAGTATCCATTCTGATCTCACGCCCAAGACCCGGCTGATCAACTTTTGGTTCAAAGAATTCTTTGAATTCTTCCAGTCTCTTTTCAGTATGGAAAATGTTTGAAGCCACAGTAATATAAGTGGTAAATTCCATATCACCACCGACTGTTTTTTCCAGCCATGACCATTGGTCCCGTAACCAGTCCCAAGCAAATTGTTCGCCTTTTGGATTAGCTAAGACATTCGCAAACCAAGAGCGCAAATCTTGAGGCTTAACAACTGCAGCATTCTCAAAATTCTCAATAAGTTTCTTGATTTCAGCGGGATTCTTGGTGTTGGTAATACCATCAGTAAGATCGTCCTTATAGTTAGGATCGATGGCAGCTTGATATTCTTTCAGCAAACGATCAACTAGACCCGCTTTATTATAGTTTTTAACTTCATTCATTAAAACATACGGTCTAACTGAAGCATCAATTTCGTTTAAGTTTTGATCGTGCTCAACAAAAATTTGGTGACCATCTTTTATCACAGCAGAATTTTCGGCATACAAAGCTAAGGCTATTTCTAGCGGTCGAATCCTCTTATCATCATCTGTATCAGAATCTTTTGCTTGCCAGCCTAAACGTTCAACTTGCTTTTGGGCTAATTTATTAACAAACGCCTTCAAATCTTTTTCTTGAGCTGAATCAGGTGTAACAAATTTAAATAATGAACTGATACTAGATAACAAGGCACTAATGACAATGTATGATTTAGAATCCGCAAATTTCGGCAGCAACGGGACAATTTCAGCGTATGAAATTTGCTTGCCTTCTGCTAAAAGTCCCAAATCTTGCAGTAATTGTAATTGATCTACCGGTTTAAGCTGCTTAAATTCAGCCATAATATCGTTCATCAAGGTTTCATCATAATTGACAATGAAGTGTGAACTATTGCCTACGTTTACACGCAAAGCGTGACCAGCTGCACTGCGTAATTCTTGGTAATCTCCCAGATCCAGTTCTCGTTCAGACATAATCTGCGGTGCCTCAAAGTTTGCGTTCAAAGGAATAGCCCACTTGCGCCCAACTTCTTTGCCTTCACCGACGAAGAATTGTTTTTGACTTAAAACTAGATGACCATTCTCATTTACCTTTGCGGAAACTACAGGGTAACCCGGTTGATCAAGCCAAGTATGCATGATCTTACCAATATCTAAATCGGTGGCAGTCGAAAGAGCATTCCATAAGTCGTCACCCGTAGCGTTGCCATATTGGTGCTGCTCAAAGTAATACTTAAGTCCCTTACGCAAAGCATCATCTCCTAAGAGTGCCCGTACCATAACCAGCATTCTTGAACCTTTAGCGTAAACAATCGCACTATCAAAAATCGAATCAATATCAGCTGGATGCTCCACATTAACGTGAACGGATTGGACACCATCAGTGGCATCACGTTTTAAAGCTGCTGGTACTTCCGAAATTTGGTAAAGATTATCCCAAACATGCCAACTCGGCTCCAAAGCATCAACTGAAACATATTCCATCATGTTGGCAAAACTTTCATTGAGCCATAAGTCATCCCACCACTTCATGGTAACTAGATCGCCAAACCATTGGTGCGCTAATTCATGAGTGATAACCGTTGCCACATACGCTTTTTGATAAGGAGTAGCATTATCAGGATCAAGCAAAATTGCGACTTCACGGTATGTGACTAAGCCCCAGTTTTCCATTGCTCCGGCAGAAAAGTCAGGTAGCGCCAATTGCCAAGAATGTGGCAGCGGGTACTTGGTTTGGTAAAATTCCTCGTAAAATTCAATTGCCCGTTTTGCGATATCCAAAGCAAAGTCTAATTCCTTAGCTTGATGTGCTTTAGTCGCAAAAACTCCCACTTGAACGCCGTCTTTGGTTTCGGTAAGCTTTGATTGTAATTCACCAAAAGCAAAGGCAATCAAGTAGCTGGACATTCTAACGGTTTGCTCGAAGTAGTGCACGCCATCTTCAACTTTAACTTCCGGCATGTTGGCAATCGTAGTTTCACCTTCATGCTCATCATACTTAAGTGCTAAAGAAAAAGTAGCTTTGGCTTCTGGTTCATCAACACATGGGAAAGCCTGACGTGCAGCTGTTGTTTCAAATTGAGTACCGATAATCTGTTTTTGAACACCATCAACTTGATAGTATGACGGATAAATTCCCATCATAGAATCAGTCAGCGGTGCCGAATACTTAATCTCAACTGTGACTTTGCCGGTCTGACCCAGTTCAATAGCAATAGCTTCTTTGTCCTCATTGACAGTGAACGGTACATCCTTGCCCGCACTGGTAACAGAAGCAATTTCCATATACTTCTGATTAATTAAAATAGTATTTTCGAGTGCCTCACCTGTAATTGTTGAAGTACCGTTAATAGTTTTCTGTGCCCGATTAATGTCTATGAACAAATCATAGTGTTCAGGGTGAAAAGTTTCATAAAAATGTTTAGCAGCCATATTTACCTCCTAAAATAATAGTTACTATCAATTTTAACAGACATATATGGAAATAACATTAAAATTTAATTGCAGCTAGGACTTGCTTTTCACATAATAATTACCATTACGGTACTTTCATGTAGTATACTGATAGAAAAAGATAGTATTTTACTCCCAGTTCGGTTAGGTGCCTTTCTGCCTGTGAAACAATTAATTTTTTATTATAAGGAGTGAAAAAATGAAAAAGAATAAACGCATAATCTTTGCGACAATGGCCGCGTTAAGTCTAGCCGCACCAATGACAGCAGTCTTCAACTTTGACAATGTTCAAACCGTTTCAGCTAATCATCAAGGAACCAAAGTTTGGCTACAATATGGTACTTTAAAGTACGCTTTAAAAGGTCCATCAGGCAGAGTATATCCTGCTGGCACTAAAGTAGTACGTGAACTTAGTGATGATGCTAAGCCACCTATTTCAATGCACGGTCGTCCATTTTATTTGACACTTGTTATTGGTGGCATTCCCGGCAATCAGCTATTACAAGACGTTGGTGGCGGTGAGATTGCTGAGGCCTATGTTAATTATCAAGACTGGCATGAAATTGATTATCCGTCAGATTATACCGTATTAGTACAAAATACCGAAGATTACAATGATTTAAAATCTAGTGATTTTCATCCTGTAGATAGTAGCAACCCTGATGTCCCTTATGCAAACACCGATGCACTAAATGCTGCTTATAATGAGTACGTATTTAATGTAAACTTTTCAAAATTAAATAGTGCTGATAATGCATGGGTTGCCAATATTAATAAGCGTGTAAGTGCCGCTGAAGCTATGGGTATTCCACAATCTACTGTTGATGCACTTACTGATGAAATTAAAAGTGCATACGCTAATTACAAGAAGACTGGTCACCTCGTAAGTGGCAATTCAGATTCTGGCAATAACAGTAATTCTGGCTCATCTAATTCTTCTAACAGTAATGGCGGATCGACTAGTGGCAACACTACTGGTTCATCCACTTCAAGCAAATCTAAGTCACGGGTAGTAAGATTGCGTAAAGCATCTTACCGCTATACTCATAAGGGTAAACGTGTATCTAAGAAACTGCTTAAGAAAGGTTCATATGTTAAGATTAACGGCAAGACCTACCGCATTAAGGGTAAAACCTTCTACCGCATTGGTAAAAACCGTTACATCCGCAAAGTGAACGTTGCTAAATAATAATTATAAGGAGTGAAAAAATGAAGAAGAATAAACTATGCCAAAAATTAGCAATTGCTTTTTGCGGTGTGGCTCTAACTACCGTTGGCGCAGCTGTTATCGTTAGTGACACTGTCCACACTATCAATGCCACACCCAACCATAAAGGCTTTAATAACTGGATTCAATACGGCACGCTCAAATATGCTTTAAAAGGACCTTCCGGTAGGGTCTATCCTGCTGGTACCAAAGTTGCAAGATACATGGGGAACCTTACTAAGCCTAGTAAGCTTTCCTACCCTGCGCTACCATTTGCACTATCATTAAGTATCACCTCATCCCCAATAGGTATTACCCAATTTGGCGGCGGTGATATTGCCGAGGCTTATGTTAATTTAGAGGATTGGCAAGAAATTGACGACCCTGACGTAGATAGTTTTGGCACTGATATCGTTGAAAGTACTTTCGACAAGACAGACCTTGCATCTCGTGATTTTCATCCCGTAGACAGCAATAATCCTGATGTGCCAGTGGCAAATACCGATGCATTAGATACTGCATTTGCACATTATACTGATGATATTAACTTTTCTAAATTGTCTAAAGCAGATAATGACTGGGGAACAGAAATGGGTAAGCGTTATGATGCTGCTCATGGTATGGGCGCAACTCAAGCAAGTGTAGATGCCGTAACTAAAGAGATTAATGATGCTCTTGCTAACTACAAGAAGACTGGTCACCTTGTAAGTGGTGGCTCAGGCTCTAATGCCACAAGTAACTCTGCCAAGCTAAAAGCTAAATCACGCAAAGTAAAATTACGTAAAGCCTCTTACCAATACACCCACAAAGGCAAACGAGTTTCGAAGAAGAAACTCAAGAAAGGCTCAATTGTCAAAATCAACGGCAAGACCTACCGCATTAAAGGTAAAAAATACTACCGCATTGCTAAAAATCGCTATATTCGCGCCGTCAATGTTGTAAAAAAGTAAAATTTAAATAAAGCAGACTACTACTATAGATAGGCTGCTTTTATTTTTCAATAGTGGCAAAATTATTAAATTTTTAAAAAATATTGTAAGAGTTGCGTGTTCTTTCTGTAACAACAATGACACATTGACTGTGTATTATTATCCATAGAATTAATATAGTTAATTGTGGGGATTGAAATATATTGAAGAACAGTAAAAGTTTAATACTTAAGTTAATTACAGCACTGGCGCTTTCATTTAGCTTTGTCACTGCGGTAGAAACAACTAACACCGGCTCGTGTACACAAACAGTACAAGCCGCTCGTAAGATGTCAAAAGCTGAACGTGCAGCTAAAAGATGGATTGCTATGCGTGAATCAGGCGGTAATTATTACGCACGCAACGGTGTTTGTTATGGCAAATATCAATTAAACATTGCTTACCTGAACGGTAATTATTCTAAGAAGAACCAAGAAAGAACCGCTGACAGATACGTTTACGGTCGTTATGGTTCATGGGTTAATGCCAAGAACTTCTGGCTAACACATCACTGGTATTAGAAGATACCTCTTTAATACAAATATCCCATTAAGAAAAGCAGCCTAACTAATTGTTAGGCTGCCTTTTTTATTAGTAAAAATCACTTGTTAAAATGTTCCGATGACCGTTTCAAAATGTTTGCTTTCTCCCGGAGCAAGCAAATTATTGCCCAATTTTTGATACCAATCTACTGGTTCTCCGGCTTTATCCGGCAATCCCGCAAATGGCTCAATACAAACAAACGGTGCGTTTTTGCCTTCTGGACTCCATAAAGTTAAGTACGGAAAATCTTTAATATTAATCCGCAAAATATTGCTGTCAGGCTTGCGTTTTAGTAAGACTGAATTAGCGTTATGCACATCCAGAATGACCAAGCCCTGATCTAGGAAACTATGACCAAGCGGAATTTTATTAAAGATTGCCTCGGCTAACGGTGCAATCATGCCATTGCGAAAGGGTACTGGACCCACACCATATCTTGCAACAGGGGTAGCACTACCCTCAAGTTCTATACTGTATTCTTCCAGAAAGCCTTTAATATTCCAGCCCGGATGAAAGCCTAATGCAAACGGCATTATTGTTTGATTGGGATTTTCTACAGTAAAACTGATTTTCAAACCTGCACTAACCAGCTCATACATGACACGCAATACGTAAGCAAAAGGAAAAACCTTTTTAGTTTCAGGCGTCGCATGTTGCACCAGCTCTACCTTAGCAGAACCATACCGCTTAACTTCGTCGAACCGGTAGTCACGAGCAATGCCGTGTTGTTTCATCTTATAAAATTTATTGTTCAGTAGGTATTTGCCCTCATTTGACCGACCAATAGCAGGGAAAAGAATTGGTGCATGGCGTTTCCAAATTGAGCCGTCTGGATCATTCCAAACTAAGTCATAATTGACATCTTTAAGCACAAAATGTGTTAATTCTGCTCCAACCTCGTTTATTTCTGCTTGATATTTGTCATTTTCAATCTTGATCAATTTATTACTGCACCTTCTTAATCAACTTGTAAATGTTTGGTAACACTGGCAGATATTTCTTGAGCTGTAGTTGCTGCCAAAAAATCTTGGGCGAATGCATCATTCACAAATAAGTTCATGAGCGCTGCTAAAACATCAACCTGCTTGCGGCCGTCTTTAATCCCTAGAATAAAGACATCTTTAACCTTAATCTTTTCTCTGTCAGCCATCTGTTCCACCACAATTGGTTTAGTCAAGCGCAAAATATAAATGAACGGTGCATTGACGTTTTCGGGATCGGCATGCGGAATTGCAATATTAAAGTTTTTAGTCATTAAGCCGGTGGGAAATTCTTTTTCTCTTTTAGTCAAAGCCGCCGCATATCCCGGCTTTACCAAACCTTTTGCTAATAACTTTTTAGCCGCATAAGCAAACAAATCGGGTTCATTGTCTACCTCAATGTTTATATCTATCAAATCAGTTTTAAAAATATCCTGCAAACTCATTGGTCAACTCTCTTTTCACTTTTATGAAAGCTTTTTATAAACAAAACTCTCTTTGGCAATTTTGGCATTCCATTCCAACCTTTCCGCCATATCATAAGCTTTTTCAAGGGTTGGTCCCGTTACTAAGATGCCGTGACGATTAAGTAAATATGCCTTAGTCGCTTGTTGATCAGCGCGTACTTGTGCCCGCACAGTGTTAGCAAGATCCATTGTCATCGCCTGATGATACTTAAAACACTTAATAGTCCCAATCTTCTGGGTTGCCTCGGTTAAGTTAGGCATATCAATCCCCAGCGTTGAAAAAGTCATTGATTCAAGAGCATGAGCGTGGACAACAGCACCTATTTCCGGATTTTCTTCATAACAAGCCAGATGCATGTTAACTTCCCGTGTTACTTTGCCGTCGCCTTCAATGACGTTTGCGTCTTTATCTAAAACCAGAATTTGGTCAGGACGCAAATCACAGTGAAAATCTTCTGCCATCAATCTGGGCGTCATAATATAGTGATTTTCATCAACCTTCACACTGACGTTTCCACCAGCGGAATTAGTTACTTTGCGTTCATACATGTTCTTGACAAATTTAACCAGTTTTTCACGTTCACTTTGATATAGCATAATTTTTTATTTTTCTCCTTAGCTTATTTTGTACATTACTTTGATTGCGCCAGCGTTTTTATCACTTAATACTGCAAACGGCTTATCTTGATCTGTTAGTGAATAGACTCCCGTAATCAGTTTTTGCGTGCTGATCCTGCCTGATGAAAGATAAGCAATAGCAGCTTGCCATTCGTACCCGGGAAACGGTGCAGAAAATGACAGCCACGAACCAGTAATCTCCAACTCCTTGCGCAAAATCTGTTCAAATTCCTGATATTGAAACGTTGTGGGCTTAGTCGTCTTACCGATAAAAACCACTTGGGCATGCTTAGCGGCATACTTCAATGCTTGAACTTGAGTAATAGGGTTACCCGCAGTTTCAAAAACCGCATCAAATAATTTACGCTTTGACAAATATTGGTCTAAATTGACCTTGGCTGAATTGATGACAACATCTGCACCACATTCTTGAGCGACCTTTAAACTGGCATCTTTAATGTCAACCACCGTAATTTTCCCTGCACCTCTTGCTTTAAGTGCCATCACAGTCAATAAGCCGACGGAGCCCACGCCTAAGACCAGAACGTTTGCCCCCGCTTTAAAATGGACACGCTCAATTCCATGAATAGCTACCGTAAGTGGTTCAATAGTTGCTGCTTCAGTTAAAGAAATATTGTCGGGTAAGACCAGACAGTTTTGTGCCGGCACCGCCACGTATTCGGCTAATGCTCCCGGGACGCTTGAACCAATAAAAGTATAATTGGTACACATTGATGGTAAGCCTGCTTGGCATTCAGCACATTTGCCACAGGGAATAAGTGGCGCCACGCTAACGCGATCTCCGATGCTTAAACCGGTAACAGCACTGCCCAATTTGGCTACAGTTCCTGAAAATTCATGACCGGGTATCTGGGGAAAATGATGCACCTTGCCTTCATAGTAACGTGGCAAGTCTGAACCACAAATTCCTGCATACGCTACATGAATCAGTACTTGGTCATTTTCAATTTCTGGAACGGGAATATCCTGCAATTCCATTTTATTTTTGGCAGTAATTACTAATGCTTTCATTACTTAGTTTTTGCTCCTAGTTCTAAATCTTGTATCTCTATCTTTGCATTTGCTAATTGCTTTGGCGTTACCTCTGGGAACCAGTTTTCCACATTACTGGTTGAAAAAGCTAACGCTTCCCGCAGTATTGCCGTTTCTTCTTCTTTTCGTGCCAATCCGTGCATGAACCGCCCTAAGAAAAAGTCACCACTGGCATTAGGGTTTTTAACTTCTACCGGTTGTGAATAACCATAAAGGTATTTGTGCCCAATTCTGCCAATCGCTCCTTTGCCTCCCAGAGTAATAATAAAATTGCTAATTGCGGGATCAACATCAGATTGAAGAAGATGAAGGTAGTCCTGAATTGTTTCTAATTTCTTCTGCGGAAAAATATCAAGAATTTCCTCATTGTTGATCTTAATCATGTAAGGAGCTAATTTATACGCCTGCCTGAGCGGCGCCCCACTAGTATCAATTACCATTCTGGCTTTAACACCGCGCTGCTGCAGCTGTTCATCCACATCACTGATATAGGTTTCAGGCATTCCCTGCATTAAAGAGCCGGAAAAAACGATATAGTCACCATTTTTAACACTATCCAGCAATGTATTAGTAAAACTGTTAAATAAGCGCTGGTTAAGTTTAAAACCATATTCCTGTGACAAAATCAGCGATCTGTCACTTTCATCAACTAATATGTGACATAGTCTGGTATTAGTATCAACGGCTGTTCTGACTATGGGGTAATGATAATAATCAGCCAGCTGAATAAAGTGCTCACCATATTTACCACCTAGAATTGTATGAATTTTAAAATCAACATCGTGGTCAAAACTCAGTGCATAAGCCACATTAAAACCCTTGCCTCCCGGCACTTCTTTCATTTTTAATGGGCGATTAGGCTTATCCCGTACAATTTTTTCAAAAAGTAAAGTCCGGTCAATTGCCGGATTAGGGCAAATTAAATGAATCATAATTTGTTACCACCTCAGCTACAAAATTCCAGCTAACAACTTAAGCAGGTAATATGTTATCCATGAATACCACTGCGTACCGATTGCCAGAGAAGTAATCTGCGTTATCCCAGACGGAACGTGATAGCCGATTGAAGAAGCTAAATTAGTCAAAAGCGGTGCAGCAAAGCTCGACATGTAAAGCGTAATGCTACAAATAAATAAGGAAATGATGATGCCGCGGAACAAATTGCCTTTTGAAGGCACAATGGCAAAAATAACGTAAAACGGTAAGGCAGTTAGATCGGCAAGTGGCATTGCCTTATTGCCCGGCAGGATAAAAGCTAAAATCATTGTGATCGGAACCATGATTAACCCCAACGTTAAGACGTACGGGTTGCCAATTCCTAAAGCTGCATCCATCCCGATGTAGAGCTTTTTACCGTTAAATCTTTTTTGCATAAATTCCTGCGCTGCTTCGGAAATAGTTGATAGTCCGTCCATTAAAATGGCAACCATGCGCGGAATTAAGACTAGACTGGCTGAAATTGCTACTGCTGTAGTCAATATTTTGGCAACAGACATTCTCGCAACTGCCGCCATAGCACCACCGATAATTAAGCCCATCATCATTGGTTCACCGAAAATACCTAAGTGTTGTTGTAATTTTTCCGGCGTCCAGCTAATTTTCTTCACGCCCGGTATCTGATCGAGCAGCCAATTTAAGGGATAGCCTATCACCGCCCAGTTCGTAGTTTGCAATCCTGGAAACGAAACTCCTTCCAGACCTAGATTTTCTTCCACATCCTTTTGCGTATAATCAGCCAGTTTAAATATGATTGCCATGTTAATCACGGCGCTTAATACTGCTATAAACATATTTTTAGTGGTTAAATAAAGCGCACTGGCTGTAAACAACGGCTGCCAATAATTCCAGATATCAATATCCATAGTCTTGGTCCAGTTGAATGCAATCATAATGATATTGGTCAAAATGATTGCTAAGAAAACAAACGGTACTACCGGAGTTCCCCAAGCAATTGATGAAGCCACTGGCCAACCAGTATCAGTTGCTGTCAGATGAAAGTGATACTGTTTCACGAGAGCTTTGACTACTGGCGAAATTGAATTCATCATCATTGCCGACATCACGTTGATACCGACAAAGCCAATTCCAACAGTCAATCCTGCTTTAAAAGCCACCCCAATCTTTTTGCCAAAAATGAGACCTAGTATGGTAATTATTATTGGCATCATGACACTAACACCTAAATTTACGATATATTGGAAAAAATTGAGAATTAGTTCCATAATGTATTGCCCTCCGTTTAGCCTTCGAGTATTTCTTTGATTTTAGCGACTGTCTTTTCTTTGCCGATACCTGTTAAAAGTGATTGCCCCAAAATTACGGGGACGTCACCAATATCAGCGGAAATCATTGTCGAAGACACTATCAAATCTGGCCTTCTACTGGCTACTTTTGCTGGTATATCAGCGACAGTACACTGGACTATCTCAAAGGGAATTTTCAAGTCCGATACAATATCAGTTACTTTCTTGTTTAAAATTGTTGATGTGGCTATCCCTGTACCACAACAAACATATAATAATTTTTTCTTCATAATTGTTCTCCCAGTATTTAATTGACCAAAAGCATAATCCCTTAGAGTTTTCGATAGATAGCAGTTAATAAATCATATTCAGACTGGTAACTATTCTTTTTGTTAAAAAACAAAACATCATAACTACCGCTTGAGGAGCTAAGTGTTTGTACCCAAAGCTCATTTCTAGTTGGTACTAGCAACCAAAAACTCATTGCCTTTTTATGCTTGAGCCATAACTCATAAATTTGCCCAAGAGCCAAATCTCGATTCTTTAATACAACTTTTTCAATCTCCTTAGGAATATAAAAAAGATAAATAATGTGAGCATACATTAGTAAAAAGCCGTAAATTAGAAAGCCAATTGCATAAAATATTCGATTTGTTGAAATATTATGGATGATTCCTTTGCCCAGATTGCCCAAAAAAAGATCATTAAGCGCCTTTACAAAATTTATCAATTTACTTTTCCTTTCATTAACGTTAATTTTTCTATATAATTTTTTTAGAAACCGATTTCAAAATTAATTGTAATGACACTATTTTTCATAAGCAATACGTTTCACGTATTATGATTTTTGTTCACTTTTTTTGATTATTTTGTTCATACTTAGTCATCAAAATTAGTAAATTAGTTGTGAATGGAGGATAAATTTTGTATAAAGATAGTAGATTGCAACAAATTATGAATATTCTTAATTCGGTTGGAAAAATTAAAACGTCAGAACTAGCCACTAAAATTTATGTTAGTCAGTCAACCCTGCGTCGGGACTTGGTCTTACTGGAAAAGCAAAACATGATTAGCAGGAAGTTTGGCTATGTCAGCTTATTAGGTAAGGCAAACTTAGAGTTTCCTTATTCCGTGCGTGAACAAGAGAATGTTAAGGGCAAGAAATACATTTGTGAAAAAGCAGCTTCTTTTATTACCAACAATATGGCTGTATTTTTGGATTCAAGTTCTACCACCAGCTTTATTCCAGACTACTTATTTAGAAAGAATAAGCTGGTGTTTATTACCAACGGGCTGCTGCATGCCTATAAACTGAGTAAATTAGAAAATGTGACGTTATATACTTTGGGCGGGCATAACCCCAGAAGTTTCGGAGGAACCGTTGGCAGTGACACGATTGCTCAAATCAATAATTACAATACCAATTTGGCAATTGTTTCTTTTGGCAGCCTGCTAAACGACAGTGTTTATATCACTGACAAGGAGCAGGCCAACTTTCGTTTGGCAATGATTGCTAATGCCAAGGAAAGTTTGCTCCTAATGGATAGCAGCAAGTTTGAACAAAGCGACTTTATTAAAGCAAGTACTTTAAAGATTTTTAAGGCGATCATCTCTGACAAGAAACCGCCTAAAGATACGATCAAGTATTGCAATAAGCATGATATTGAACTTATCTGGTAAATTGCCAATAAAAATAAGCCTTGAAAGATTTAGGTCCTTCAAGACTTATTTTTTCTTTTACCACTCAGTTTTTGCCGGCAAGTATATTTTTAATTAGCGCATACCGCTTATCCCAGTTATTAATGATTAAATTATCGCATTCTTGGTTTAATAAAAAATTGAGCAAATCTGCTTTATCAGGTCGATCTAAAAACAAATATTTTTGCGGAACAACAATTTGGGGTAAAACTGCTCGCAGCTGCTCAAGCGTAATTTTTTTAACAGCACTAGATTTTAAAATCGGAATAATGCAACCATCATCTTTAGGCATAAAATAGTCATAAATTTCAGCATAATCATCATTTTGAATTTCCTGACCAATTTGCGCTAAATTAGCAGCATTATTGCGAATTAGCGGGGCACACTTAATAAATAATTGAATGCCGCCAGCACTGCCAGTAGTATAGACAAAGGCTTGAAAACTATCTTTGAAAAAACTTTTGCGGTATTCAATTATTTTTTGACCAGTTAAAATTTCTTTTACATACTCTTGATGTAGAGATATTAGTAAAGTGGGTAAAAATGGATCATAAACTTCATCTTTTATTTTACTCATTGGCAAAATTCCTTTTCAGCATTTCTTATTATTTCACTACTATGTTCATCATAAATATCTTTATTTAAACAAGCAACTTTATCTAAAAAAGTAATTAGAATAAGCTCGCTCCCTAATTTTGGGCGCAAAAAAAGCGGGTTATACTTCAACTATTGAAGTACAGCCCGCTTTTTCCTAATCAGCTACGCTCTGTGTCTTAACAAATGAGCCTTTGCGGGTTCACCTTTTAACCAAGTCGCAAAGAACGCATAGCCGAAGACCATCAACGCAACTACAGCTGCCAAAATAATCATATTATTATTGTTCAGCGTAATTGTCTGTTCCTCATCTAGCAGATTCTTTGACTCATTAACTTGGTTGCATAATCCAAAGAATAACATGATTAGACTGCTTAGAGTTAGTAAGCCATTAACTGCCGTTAAAATTTTTATTTTCGTTAACTTCAAAAAATCATGTCCTTTCTTTCGATTTAAATACCAGCATTATATACCCTTTAAAAATAAATGCAACCCCTTTGCTTAAAATAATTTAAATTTTTTGTTTCTAATATGAATATTATTAGAATTTTATAATTAAATCTTCTAAATCCGAACAAAAAAGAAGTACAGAACATGTACTCCTTTTATTGCCATTCACTTGTTAACCATTCTTGCGCTAGTTCAAACCAATGCGCCGCATGCGGATTTTCCTGCCATTCTCTGCCTTTAACCACCATGTCTTTACGTGCCAAAGAAAAGCCGTGACCACCACGTTTGAAAATATGAACTTCACACGGCACTTTCTTTTCTTGTAACGCCTCGATATACTCAAACGTATTAGTTACAAGAACAATGGGGTCATCCCAAGCATGAAAAATAAAAGTTGCCGGCGTATTTGCAGTTACACCCAAAGAACTGTCCTTAATAAATTCATCTGCGGGAACTTTATCTTGTTCATCTGCCGGAATATCAAAACCGATCTTGGTCAAATTAATTAAGGGATAGCCCAAAATAGTTTTATTAGGCAGAACTTCTTCACTCTTAAAGCCAAATTCTTGCTGGTATTTGGCAGAATTAGCCATACTGTTGGCAAAACTGGTAACGTGTCCGCCCGCTGAAAAGCCGACCGTCACAATTTTTTCAGGGTCAATCTGGTATTCTTTTGCATGTTCACGAAAATACTTAACAGTGGTCAAGACATCAAGACCAGCATCAGGATAAATGTCGCCTTCATCCTGCACCAAGTTATATTCCATTACCACGCTGTTGAAACCGCAATTGTTAAAAGCTAATGCAACCGGCTCGCCTTCTCTTTTTGACAAATGGTCAAAACTACCACCGGGTATTACTATTGCGAGGGGATGCTTGGGAGTCACCAATTCGCCAATTGATCCCAAAGTATATGTATGCAGCTGGAATTTGCGCTGGTTAAAGTTAGTTAACGTTAGATCATTTACTTTCATCTTTTTGCCCCACTTTTATCATATTCTTCGCCAAAAATGTTGTTGTTAATGGTACTGTTAATAATACACCAATTAAAGAATACATTATAATCAAAGCTTCATTGACAAACATCTTTTCATTTAATACTTCACCCAAAGTGTAATTCAAACGTATGTACCACAAAAATAACGAAAGAAAGCTGCCGAACATCCCAAACAAAATGGTATTCATCGCCGTTCCCAATACGTCATTACCAATTTTAGCACCACTGGCCTTGAGCTCCTCATACGATATTTGCGGATTATGCTTTTTGATTTCGAGCAAACCGGAGCTCATCGCAACGGCAGATTCAGCTACAGCACCAAGTGTGGAAAAGATAGCAACTGCTACTGCAATTAAAGGGTAACTCAATCCCGGCATTTGCGATAAGCCCACCAGAATTTCGCCCGCTTCAGGACCAAGACCGGCAGCTTGTGCCAGCCACTCAAAGCCTAGGATAATTACGCTAACTGCCAGACACACAATTAGTGAGGAATAAAAAGAGTTTTTCGCAACTTGATAATCATGTGTTCCAAGAAAAATTATGGTTACCAGTTTTAGCGGCACAAAAATCAAAATCAGAAGTGGAATATTGATGCCCCAAGAAATCAAGATAGCTACTAAAATTAACAACAATGTGTTGATTAAAACGCTGAAAAAACTGCGAATTCCGGTTTCTCCACCAACAATTGTCATTAAAATTGCTAATACAATCAATAAAGCAGTCAACGTACTCATTTTTTATTCCCCGCTTTCCACTTTTTTTCTTCTAAAAATAGCAGGCTGCATCCAGTCGCGAAGATCACTGTCAAAACGATCCCAATCGCGGAAATGACACTTTGGGTAACACCAAGAGAGAGTGTAAAACCGAAAGTGGAGCGCAAACTGTTGTTATCCCGTAAATAAATAATTGTCAGCGGCAGTTCCTCCGACATAAAAATTAATACCAACACGTTAATCAGTGGGCCCATGATTTCCTGACCCATTGTGCGCCCGCTGTGAACTAATTGCTTGGCAGTTAAGTCTGCCTTAGTCTGAACTAGTTCGTAAAGACTGGAAATGATATCGGTAGCCTCATCCATTACCGCTCCTAAAATACCTAATAAGGTTTGTGCTAAAAAGATGCCCCGCGGATCTTGGGTGGCATAATCTCCAGTTTCGTATTTAATTTCCGATTCCCCTGTCAGACGCATAATTAAATAGCATAGTGCAAAAGAAACGAAGGTGCCTAGAATAGTCGCGAGCCAAGTTGCCAACATTTTGCGGTTAAAGCCCTGAACGACTAATAAGCTAAAGAAGGAAAAGACGATATCGGCTAAGCCAAACAGCAAGACAATATAAGAGCCATTCAGCTTAATATCGAGCATGATCACGAGGTAGAAAATTACCCAGCTAAGTATCATTGAAGCTATTAAACTCAAAGATTTCTTACCTGAAACTGCCACTAATAGCGTAGACATCACAGTCATTGCTAAAACTAACACCCAATCCCGCTTAGGGTCTTGGATGATCGGCTCGCCATGTTTGATATTAACAAATAACCGCTGACCCGCACGGAACTTCTGGGTGACTAATTGTGACGGATAATACATATTGGTAGTTTTGTATGTCTGACCCTTAAATTTACCTGACAAGACCTTTAAATGAAGAACTTGCTTTCTGGTTTCGTCTTTGTTGCCATAGACATCGGTACTTTTTTCTTCTAAAGTATCCTTAATTTGACTATCGGTCACTACGGCTACATCATTTTTAGAATAAATAGCTGTCGCAAAGTAGGTGCAAGTGGTTAAAATTAAACCCACGACTGCAATTAATACCGCAAATAAGTAGCGCTTCTTAATTTTTTTCAATCAAAATCATTCCCATCAATTTATACTTACCTACTGTAACTTAAAAGCAGTCAATATAAATAAATTTTTAGTTAAATTTGCAAAATTTAACTATTATAAAAAAACGACTTTTGGTTAAAAGTCGTTTTCAATTATTACATATCTAAGAACCGTTGCCACCAATGTGTCTTTTCCGGTTCCACCTGCATATCTGCTAAAGTACGGTGAGCGTTGGCGTTTGCACTCTTTTCTGCATTTTCCTTTGCCTTGGCCAAGATTTCCTCATGCATCTGCTCACTTGATTTTTCTTCATCTTGCGCTACTTGAGCCCGCTTTTCAGCCGCAGTTAATGGTTTGGTTGCCGGCATTTCTTGCACATCCGTGATAGGATCATCAGTCACAATTCCCGAAATATCCGGTAACACACTAAAATCTTCTGCAGCACCATTTGTTTTGGCAGCAGGCTGTTCTAATTGCTCCTGCTTTTTGAGCAGCTCTTTATTCTGTTCTTCAATTTGGTTTAATTGCTTTTGCAGGTTGTTAAGAGCCGTATTTTGCTGGCCAATTGTTTGCTGCAAAGCGTTCAGCAATTTCACCATCTGGGAAGTGGACATTACTTCTTGTTTTTTGCCACTTTCCTTTTTCTTAATCCGTTCATTTTTGTCAGTAACTGCAAAAATTTGCTGTGCGGCTTCCTGCAAGGTTAAGCCGTTATCCTGAGCCAATTGGTGAAAATCTTCCAAATCACGCACATTTTGCTTACTGTATAAGCGGGCGTTTTGCTTAGTACGTGCATAATAATCGGGTTTACCAGTAATTTTCTCTACAATTAAAGAATATTTGCGTAAAGTAGCCACACTAATGTGCAATCTCTTAGCCGTTGCAGCCGGTGCGGTTAATTCTTCAAAATTATGCTTATCTTCACTCATCAGATATACTCCCTAGCACAATTAAATTAACCAATCTTATGTAACAAGTTTTTCTTATGGTTAAAACGCTCTTGAGCTTTTTCAATCAGGCGGGTAATTAACTCAGAATATGAAATACCTGCTTCTTCAAAAAGTTTAGGATACATACTTATATTGGTAAAGCCCGGTAATGCGTTCACTTCAGTTAAGATGATCTTATTATCGCTATCGCGCAGTGTGGAGTCAACACGGGCTAACCCACTGCATTCTGTGACTTGATAAACTTTTAGGGCATTAGCTCTAACTTTAGCTACAATTTCTTGAGGTAATTTAGCAGGAATCTGCAAGGTAGTAGTGGAATCATCATCATATTTATTTTCATAGCTGTAGAAAGTACCAGCTGCATTAATAATTTGTCCGACACCGGAAACGATTGGTTGATCGTTACCTAAAACCGCAGTCTCAACTTCGGTACCGTGAATGGTTTCCTCAATTAAAACTTTATCATCATATCTAAAAGCATCGGCTAGAGCCTCATCAAACTCCTCTTTGTTAGTAACATGATGAACTCCAACTGAAGAACCTTGATTTGACGGCTTAACAAAGAGGTCGCTACCAAGTTTAGCACTGACCTTGTCATAGTCCCGCTTGGCATTAGCAGCGTCTTCATATTCAAATCGCTTAATCGCGATCCAATCAGCTACAGGAACGCCGACGCGTTGTGCTAAAATCTTGGTAAATTCCTTGTCCATTGTCACAGCCGAAGCTAACACATCATCACCGACAAAAGGCTTATTTAAAATGCGGAACAGCCCTTGCAAACAACCGTCTTCACCCAAATTGCCGTGTACAATCGGAAAGAAAACATCAATTTCCGGCAAATTTTTTAATTGAATTAAATTTGAAATGTTGGCAACTTCATGAGGATTTTCAATGGTATATTTAGGATTTTTTAAGACTTTAAAAGAGTCTTCTTCACTTGCTAAATAGCCGTCGTTAGTAATCCAAATTGGATGCACATCGAATTTATCTTGGTCGATGGCATTATAAATATTATGGCCAGACATAATTGATACTTCATATTCAGATGAATTACCACCAAAAATTAAACCAACTTGTGTTTTCTTAGTCATTATTTTTACCTCTTAGTCATTGTTTCTAACTTTTAATTATACGGCAAGAAAAACCCGAAGAACTGTAAATTAGACAAATTTTTAGGAATATTTTTTATTATAAGCAAAAAGTCTTGCATAAGGCAAAATCATATCCGAAAAATTTATACTATATCAAAAATTGTTATTTGAATCCCAAGTGATTTCATAAAGTTTATTGATCTTTGTTGGGTGTTTGTCCGGAGCAGCTGGGACAAAAGACTGATGATAAGCTACCGTCAAGTAAACATCATTCGCACTAGCTAGTTGTATGCCTTCCAGTTCTGTATAATAGCCGGGGATTTCCAGCTTGTTTACACCAGCTAAGTCAACTAATTCCCAAGCCTGAGGATCGACTGCTGCCCAGGGAATTTTAATAATCTTTCTATCCCGACCTAACCTATCATCTGCAAATTGGCTGGAGAGATAGATATCACGGTGATTGCTAATAGCAAAGCCTTGCAGCGAACCAACTAACCCACCATGACCAGAAAAATTGGGCACTTTAAATGCGGCAATGCAATTTATCGTTCTAATATCAACATGTTTGGTTGTAGTTGTAGCGTGATCAAGAGCATTATTAATATCAGTTAGATAATAAAGCGCAAAATAGCCGGTGTAGTCATTATCGCCATAAGCTACTAAAAAGTAGCGCAGATCAGGTGACACAGCGACTTCTACACGTGCAAACTGCTCTCCAGAGCAGCTGATGCCGAAATCTGCTCCTGCATAATTCAAATTTGATAAACGCGGTTGCATTTTAGTATTGGCAGCAATTTTAAAATAATGCGGCATTTTGATACGTGCGACTTGCTTTGACCATGTCGACCAACTTTGATTTAAATCATTTGGTTTGGTGCCTATAAACCATTGACCAGATCTGCCGGCAAATTCCAAAGTTTGTGTATGTCCTGCAGCTGAACCGGTTAAATGTAAAACTGGTATTTTTTTATTAAAAACAGCATTAATGTTATTTTGCCCGCGATAAACCAGAGTATCACCCGCAACACGCTGCATAGCATAGAGCTTGCCATCAATGATACTGGTTTTTTGCACTACTACCTGGCGCAAGTCCTGATCTACTGGTCCAGTGACCCCGTCCCAGTCATCTAAATTAGCTGTTAAAGTGATACTGATATTTTTTGCTAGTCGCATGCCTTCACTGTTAGTCAAAATCTTTTCCTTATAAAAGTCCTTTACAAAAAGCCATTCAAATTATTAAATATAACTATCATTTGGTAATTTACACATACCTATTTTTATTTTGCCTTATAATTAGTGTTAAAGAAAGGAGAGCATCTTTAAATGTTCAAAAAAATTTATACTGCCCTCTTATGTTTGCTTTTCTTTTTTCCTTTTAGCAATACACAAACATACGCTGCGGAACTCACACCAATTGAAAAAAGCAAGATAAACAAGCTGCAACAGGAATACGCACAGCTCGATAATACTGCTTTTAACTTTAATAACCTTTATTTAACTAAACCCCATTTTAAAACTAAATTTAAGCAGGGTGTGCTTGTACCCGCATACCTCAATAGTCAATTAGCGTACACAAACTATTACCGCGAGTTATTTGGGTTAAATCCGGTAAATGAAAACTCAGAGGACAATATTGCTGCACAAAAAACTGCAGCTGTTTTAGCTGCATTAAATGCTAACCCGATGATTAACCAGCATAATTTACCTCATGATAAGCGCCCCAAATTGATTAGCAAAGATACTTGGCAACTTGCCCGTAACACATCTAATCAAGCAAATCTTAATTTCAATACCACTGACCAATCTGCAGGAGATGTTATCACCGATTTATTGACTGACCGCTATAATTTAGGCGGAGCAGACACCGGTCATCGTGCTTGGCTGCTATCAACGCGCTTAACTACAACCGGTATCGGTGCGGCTTATGGTACGAATGGCTACCGTTATTCTGTGCAAAAAGTATTCAATCCGGTTGACGTTTTCCGCTCTCCGAGCCAAGAAATGGTCACATATCCTAGCGCTGGCGTTTTCCCTATTGAACTTTTAGCAGGTGAAAATATTGCCTGGTCAGTTTATCTTTCTAGCCGTCATTTTGATGGAACGCCAACTATTACTATTACCGATAAAGATAATGGTGAAACTTATCAAGCAAAAAACGTGCACAATTATAGTAAGACCGGTTACGGCAACTTTGAAACGATTATTACCTATTATCCTGGATCAATGCCGCTAATAGTTGGCCATGAATATGAAGTAAAAATCACGGGTTTAACCACTTATAGTTTTAAACTGTTTCAACTTGCAACTAAATAGATCAATATAAAAACCCCGAAGAAAGTTAATTCTTCGCGGTTTTTTAATGTATTTATTTTAAACTGAGCACATTTTTAAATGTAATTGGCTACCGCTGCCAATAAGTCATTTTCATTATTGACAATGGTACCATTAAGTTTAATTAGACCCGTAGTATACAAATTAACGTAGTGAAACTGGTTTTCAGCAATCTGGGTCAAAGCCTGCAACTTTTCTTGATTATCAGCGCCCTGCTGGCGTGTATCTGTGTACAAGCCAATTATCGGAATTTCTTTTGCATAAGCGACGCCTATTTCACTGGCAACACCATTATCAATGCTAAGCCCATCAAGCACCGCAATCATTAAATCACTGTTAACCAACTTCTCGGTATCTGCTTGAGCAATCATTTTAGAATCAGCGTAAGCTTGTTTATCATTGATTGACGCGTTTTCTTGGGGCAAATATAAATCAATTGCATCATCTATTTGACGAATTTTAGCAGCCAGTTGCGCATTATAATTAATTTCTGCCTGTGAAAACAGAGCATTAGCAAAATAAATTTTCATTTGAACTTCCTTTGGCAAGCAACGGTAAATTGCTTTTTTGACACCTAAATTACCTAATTATTTGGCGAGCTGATTTCCCACGGAATTGCACTCAGGATATAAAGAATGACACCTGCAATGACAAAATCGAGGAAAATACTACTACCGATCTCTAAGACATAGCCTAATACAGCCAAGCCTTCGACATTAAATATGACAGGAATAATAGCTAATATTCCCGCACTTAGCATTAGCCAAAAGCCAGCCCACATTCCAGATGCGGTAACTTCATGGGTCAGCATTTTTGAATTAAGCAATAACTTCATATCACTAATCAGTGAGTGCAAACTAATAAATGCCATTACTAGTATAATTACGTTAACGATTAACAAAATAAATGCAATATTGCCTCCCAAAGTGATCGTGTTCAGATTAAAAGCATCCTTCACGTCAAAGGGAGCATTATTTGCTTGCTCTTTTAATTTGTGTTGTACTAGTTGCGCATCACTAGAAGAATCCTGGTCAATATTTAATTCAATATCATGCAAAATTTGTTTAGCTAAATTCATGTTATTAAATTTAAACCAGGGAGTACCCAACGTGTAATCAATAATATGATCAGCAATCGGCTGCGTTTGCTTAGTAGTTAGCAGGTTGGCACTACCATTTTTATTAGCACCTATTATTTCTGCTAATGTATCAAAATGCTTATTAACCTGCCTAACCACTACAGCTTCGTTACTACTGTTTCTAATTTGTCCCTTCATAAAAAAGGGATTAAGGAAAGTCGCGGTAATCATGGTTAGCGATACAATCAGAAAGATGATAAAGGACAGAACCTGTTTGTATTGGTTGTTCTGTTCTTGACTTATTCTGTGCAAACCTTCTCGCGCGCCATTTGCCATATTTTTCCTTCCTAACAGACAATCTCCTTGTCTTCATCAAACATTGTATCTATTGCATGATGAATGGTCTTAATATCGGTAGATTCAATGATATCATGACCCTCTTTGAGCGCCTTATCAATAGTTTTTCTTGAACTATGCAGAAAACTATACATAAATGATTCTGTACCATAATCTGCTATTTCTTCAGGAGAAACTTCATATTTTTGATTATCATAATAAAGACGACTAATACCGGTCACTACAAAGGCAATCCCCATTCGTACTTCTCTAGGTTCAAAGTCAAGGTGGTCAAATAGTTGTTTTTCTTTTAACCAATCATTGATTGTTTGACTCCAAAAGTCGAGTGATTCATTACTCTTGAATACCTCTGTAATGATCCGCTTAAGACCTTCATCATAAATTCCCAACATTTCAATTGCATAAATAAAGGCTTTGGTGCGGGCACATACTTCGTCCTCTTTAGTAGCACTAAATTTTTGCACTTGCTTGTCTAACGTATTGAGAATGTTGCGGACAACATCTGCAATTAAGCCAGATTTATGTGGATAATAAGATTGCAGCAAGGATTTAGAAATCCCCGATTTTTCTGCAATCATTTGAAACGAAACACTATCCATTCCATTTTCTCTAATTAAGTGAAATGTATTACTTAAAATTGTACGTCTTCTTTTATAATTTTTACGTCGTGCCATAATGTTTTCTCAGCTCCTATACATTTTGCCTCCATTATACCAATGATATAGAATAAATAAACAAAAAGGCACTGGTATATTATTGGCTGATAGTTTTTACTAAAGAAACATATACTAAAAGTAAGCCGTTTAATATGTAATTACTTTAATTTACTTTCACTTAACAAATGCATTGAGCGGTCATTATATACATAATTAATTCCCCGCGCTAAAAGCAAATCTACTGAGATACGAACCATTCTATCTGGATAATGGCTGTGTTTAATTGTATCTGTTACTACGATTTGTTCAATTGGTAATTCATTCAGAACTTCCAGTGCATTTTGTGAGAGCAGTGCATGCGTTGCAGCAACATAAACCTTTTTAGCACCCGCTGCTAAAACTGATTTGGTTGAAGAAGAAATACGTGAACCAGTGTCAATCAAGTCATCAACAATAATACATTTCTTGTCCTTCACATCACCAATCATGCTGTGCACATCGGCATCGTAACGAGCCCTGCGCTGATCTACAATTGCAATTGGAGCGTCAAAGAATTGCCCAAAATTACGAGCCAGCTTAGCACCAGAATGATCTGGTGAAACAACTACAATATCGTCTTCTTCCTTAGTAGCAATACCGTTATCAATAAAGTATTGCGCTAATAACGGCATAGCATGTAAGTGGTCAACCGGAACATTGTAAAAACCTTGAATTTGTGAAGCATGTAAATCCAATACGATTAAGTGATCCATACCGGTAATTTGCAATAAATTAGCTACCAATTTAGCAGTAATTGGTTCCCGCGAACGTGTTTTGGTATCTGAGCGCGAATATGCTAAATACGGCACCACTACGTTTATCCGGTGAGCTGAAGCGCGGTGTAAAGCATCTAAAACAATTTCCAGTTCCATAAAGTTTTCATTTACAGGATCTTGAATTGATTGAATAACGAAAACGTCGCAACCCCTGACACTTTCACCAATATTGACTTGAATTTCGCCGTCACTGAAATGCTGCACAGCAGTTTCGATTAACGGTTTTTTCAAAATTTGCGCAATTTTTTCATTTAAAGCGGGATTTCCGCCTAACCCAATCAGCTTCATTGGGTGCATTAACTGAAGAAGTTCTTCCTTGTTCATAGCTACCTCGTTTATTTAAAATACAATCTTTGCATGTCTATTATAACCAAAAAAGTCCCTAGTGCCTAGCAAAGTAATAAATTGAAAAAAGCCGAAAATAGTTTTCGGCTTTCTTCATTCAAGTTTCTCTTTTAAATTTTAGTAATCTATTTAAAAAAGTCTTCCATTAAGTTCAATAATTTAAAGCTCTTAACGGCATAACTGTCGTGCTTTTGTCTAGGCATAACCAAAAGCTGACCTTGAGGGATAATTTGGCTGTACCATCTAACGTGTTCAACTTTAACCCAGTCTTTTTCTCCTACAACACAATAGGTTGGAATTTTGATTGCCTTCAAGCTATCGACCGACATAAAACTTTCTGACAGTTCTACCTTACTATCGCGGTTCATCCGCAAGAAACGCAGAAACCCTTCAGTCAAATAATGATATGACCTAATACCGTTGCCATTGACAAAAACACCGGCTACCATCAATTTTTGAAACACAGTCTGATCTTGACTGGCAAGCATCATTGCCACTAAGCCACCGGCATCAAAGCCAAAGCAATAGCACCCTCTAATATTTACCTGATTAATAAAAGCAGACAAATCTTCAACTTCTGTTTGATAGTGTTCTGCTGCTTCTCCCTGGCTCAGTCCGTGCCCTCTCATGTCCAGCACATAAACAGTGTAATAAAGAGACAGTGGCGCAACAATCTGGTCAAACATGCCACCATCTAAATGGTGCCCATGCAGTAACAAAAGCGGGGCACCTTTACCTAATTTACTATAATAAAGCTCATTACCATTAACTTTTACTCTCATCTCTGGTCTCTTTCACTAGCCTCTATTAACTTTTGTTCAGAACCATTTTCTTTTCTATGCTCTTGCCATAGACTACGGACAATAATTTTAGCAACAATATAATTTGCCTTAAAATTATCAGGTATCATTTTTAAGTTGAAGTGATGAACCATACTGTCTTTACGCTGCCAGTAATGGTAGATAGGAGTGCTATCGCAGTAAAAGCCCTCGGTCAATGCCAAGTATTGTACGTTAAAAATCTGATCCTCCATAAAAGCTAAGTCTTTCATGAAATGTAAATGATTTTGCCGTACAACCGATAACTTATAGCCCTTGTTCCAAGTATAACCCTTTACTGGGGTAGCTAGACAATGATTATCACATAAAGAGCCAAAAGGATTGCTGATTAACTGGTATGTTCGTGCTTTGCCTTTCATTCCCCGTACTTGTTTTTTAGTTACAGGAACTGAACCTTGTTTATTTTCATAATCAAGCCAAAAGCCACAAGAAACCATCGCTGCATCAGGATGATCGTGAAACGCACGGACAAAAAAGGCAGTATAACCGGAATCAACCCAGTCGTCACCATCATGAAATGTAAAATAAGGCGTATCTACATTGGCAATGCCCACATTGCGGGCATCAGACAAGCCGCCATTATGTTTATTAATTATTTTAAAGTAACGGAAGCGTTCACGATAGCTTTCAGCTATTTTTCTGGTATTATCCGTTGAACCGTCATTGACAATTAACAACTTGAAATTCGGATCATCTTGTTTAGCTAAATGGTCAAGAGCCCGAGTTAAATATTTTTCAACATTGTAAATTGGCATGATAACTGTTAATTCAGGTTGCTGAATCATAGTTTCCTCCTTTACTTTTGTTATTATACCATCTTAAATCTTAAAAATAACGTAAACTAGGTGGTACATAACCATAATTTAAACTTTTGTTTTGAGTATTTAGTATAATTAGGTTCATTCAAAAGGAGTTAATTATTATATGAAAAAAGCAAAAACTTTTTTAACTATTGTTACCATGTTATTTTTAAGTACAATTGTCTGCGGTGCCTTTGAACAGACTGTTAAAGCAGACGACTTACCTGTTATTTGTTTGGGAACATCCCTGACTGAAACTCAAAAAAGCGGTACTTTAAAAACGCTTAGCAATCCACTAAACGGCAGCAGCTATCAAACTATAACTATCACAGGTGCCGATCTGGTGAAGTATCTCAACCCTTCTGGTGCTAATTTCACGACCCAATCGGGCGTATGGTCCAGTGCTATGATCGAAAAAACAGCTGCAGGTAATGGTATTAACGTCCACATTCTTGATTATAACGGGCACAACAACATTACTACCATTACTGCCGACCAATATAAAAATGCGGCTTTGACTGCGGGCATCTCTGATGCCAATATCTACGTTACCAGCGCTGTGCCGATTGATGGCTCTGGTGCTTTAGCCGGTGTTTACGCTGCTTACAGTAAAACCGGCGAAAACTTAAACCAAAGTCAAGTTAATGCTGCTCAAGATGAAATGAACACTTTAAGCAAAATCACTAAAGAAAATAAGGATAAAGACGGCTATAGCGATGCCCAATTAAACAATGCCGTTGCCGGTGCCAAACAGGAAATGGGCCAAATCGGTAACAACGTTTCCGATAGTCAAATTCATGACATTGTTACCAACCAAATCAACATCAACCATCTTGGTGACGTGATTAATAATAACCAGAAGCAACAGATTATTAACGTTCTCATTGAAGTACGCGACTCTGGTGCCTTAAAAAATCACAAATTTAAAGATCAGGCAGATGCACTTTCAAAAAACATTAAAAAGAATGCCAAAGGCATTTTTGATAAGATCAATACACCAGAAAACCGTAACTGGCTTGAACAAATTTGGCATAATATCACTGCATTCTTCAGTCACCTTTTCAGTGGCTTAATGGCTATTCAATATTAACTAATTACATTTGATCCATAAACTTATTTAAAGTTTGGTCAACAAATTCATTACCGCGATTATTAGCATGCCCTTTAGTCCATTCAAATTTGGTCTGAGTAAATTTACTTAATAGTTGGTCAAGTTCTTGCCAGCAGCTAAGATTGGCAATTGCTCCCGGAGTAGACTTAGTCCAGCCACGCTTTTTCCAACCTTTAAGCCAGCCTTTGGTGATTGGATTTAAAACATACTGGGAATCAAGCACAAACAATAACGGCTTGTCATTGAAACCCAATTCCAGTAATTTTTTAAGGGCTTCAATCAGAGCTGTCAATTCCATTTTATTATTGGTGGCACCAAACTCACCATTTGAATTATAAGTTGACTTAGGCTGACCATTTTCATGCCACTCAATTAAATAGGCCCAAGCCGCCTTGTCTGTTTGACGCACATGACCACCTTTGAAATTGCCGGTATTGCGCGTGCCGCCATCAGTATAAATCGTGGCAAAATAGTTGCTTGCAGCTTTGTTTATTGCCGCAGATTTTGGCGCCTGCTCGGAACTTGCAGCAGTTTCATTGCTACTATTAATTTTTCGGCTTTCTCTTTGGATCTTGGCAATTGCTTCTTGTAAAGTGTCTTCCCCTTTTTGAAATACCTGATTAACTGTTTCTTTGTCCCAGTTTAAGTATTCTGTGGCGTCGGTTATTTTGGCAAAAGATTTAAACTCAGCACCAGAAAAACCATTAACTTGTTTTTTGGCTTCCTCCCACGTGCGATAAACGCCTGGTTGGCGGCCCTTTTTGACTGCGTAAAATTTCATATGTTCCCCTATCACTAAATTCTTCTGTCAATGCTAAAATAGAAGTAGTTCTATTTTTAAGGTGGTATTATGTTCTTCAATACTAAAAAATACAAGGAAGAAGTAGAGAAAAACCACAAGCGCGACCTCGCAAAAGAACCAAGTAAGATTAGCATGCTTTTCCTTGCTATTTTAGCAACTTTTGCACCCACTCGCGTTTTCTTACGACTGCATAAAAAAAGAATAGAAGATAATGCCACGGTTGAACCAAAAGAAGGCAACTTTGAGCAGATACCCATTATTTACTTTCACGGGTTTCGTGGCGGTGACTACACTACAAGGGTAATGGTTAAACAGGCACTTGCCGATAAAGGGACTTCGAAATATCTTAAAGTTACCGCAGATTTGTTTGGTAACTTTAAGTTGGAAGGTACTTGGACCGGAGATCGCAATCCGATTGTACAAGTGGTTTTTCGGCAGAGATTGATCGGAGTGTATGCAATCGACTATTATCTCCGTTTTACCCTACCCTTTTTAGCTCAAAGGTACCACTTTTCACACTATTCGGCAATTGCCCACTCTCTGGCTTGCCCTTGTATAGTGCGGACAGAAATGCGTGAATATCGTAAAAAGAATTTTCCCCATCTGGTAAAATGTGCTTTTATTGCCGGACCGTTTGACGGGGTAGTTTATTTAGGAGATATTCCCAATGTGAACGCCTTTAACCAAAAAGGTCGTCCAGCTGTAGTAAATTTGCATTATCTTTACCTCTTATTAAGACGCAAACGGTTCAATCCCAACATTTCTGTGTTAAATATTTACGGCAATGTCTTAGATAACACAAACAGCGACAAGTTTATCTCCGTAACTTCTGCTAAGAGCATCCGTTATATTTTGGCTCCGTATGCTAAGTCATACCATGAAGTTGAAATACGAGGGCAAAAATACGCCGAACACAGCTGGATGCATGATAATCCGTTTGTGATTGATATTATTGATAAATTTATTGGTCTTAAAAAGTAACTTAATTTTTGGAGGAAATACGTGTGATTCTGCTCCGTGACATAGGACGCATCATCATTATTACTAATACTATCTTAGCCTTTTACATCGTCTTTCACAGAAGGCGCTCTGTTTCAACAACTTGGGCTTGGTTGATTATCCTGCTGGTTTTTCCAGTTTTAGGAATGATTATTTACGGCTTTTTTGGGCGGGGAATTTCGCAGGAAAATATTTTTGCGATTAACAAACAGCACCACATTGGTCTGCGCAACGTTCAAAAGTCCATTACTGCGGCCCCCAAAAAGATCAGCACCTCTGACACCTCTAATAAGGCCAAGATGGTAGTACATTTTTTTGACCATGATGGTGAATCACCTTTAAGTAAAAACAATCACGTTAAGCTCTACACCGATGGTGAAATCATGTTTCACGACATGATGCGTGATATTAAAAACGCCAAGCAATCGGTGAACGTGGAGTTTTACACTTTTTATAATGATGAAATTGGCAATGACTTTCTTGATTTACTAATTAAAAAAGCCCAAGAAGGTGTGTCTGTGCGCTTACTCTATGATGCTTGGGGTTCTATGGGAGCAACTAAAGCCTGGTTTGACCAATTAAGAAAAGCAGGCGGCGTTGTGCTACCCTTTATTACTTCGCGCAATATGATTACACGGTACCGGATTAACTACCACCTGCACCGTAAAATTGTCGTAGTAGACGGTAAAACCTCTTGGACTGGCGGCTTTAATATCGGTGATCAGTATTTAAGCAGAAAAAAGAAATTTGGCTACTGGCGTGATAGTCAAGTCAGAATTGTTGGTTCAGCGTCATTATTACTGCAAGAACGTTTTGTCATGGATTGGAATGCCTCTATTCAAAAAGAGAATCAAGTAATCACATTTAACACTATTTTGTTCCCAAATTTGGATGAAAACGACATTCATCGTGGTGACGTGGCAACCCAAATAGTTTCAGACGGGCCAGACAGTTATAATGCAAATATGCGCAATGGGATTATGCGGCTCATGTCGCTGGCTAAAAAAAGGGTTTGGATTCAAACGCCCTACCTAATTCCAGACGATGCGATGTTTGCGACTTTACAGACCATTGCGCGCTCAGGAGTAGATCTCAGAATTATGATTCCTTGTAAACCGGATCACCCCTTCATTTACCGGGCAACGCAGTGGTACGCTAACGAACTATCCCGTTATGGTATCAAAATTTACATTTATAACAAGGGATTTATCCATGCCAAAACCATAGTAGTTGACGATACTTTCTCTACGGTCGGATCTATGAACCAAGATTACCGCTCATACGATCTCAATTTTGAAGATGTTGCCGTTTTTTATGATAAAAATTTCACGCTTGAGGTTGCCAAATCATTTGAAGATGATATGAAAGTTTCATCACTACTAACCCCAGAAGATATTGCCAAACAAGGTCGCTGGCTTAAGATTTTGCAGAGCTTTTCACGGATGCTCTCACCAATTTTATAATAAACAAAAAGCCTTCCATATTGCGCATAGAAGTCACACTTTCTTAACTAAATTAAGCTTTTCTTTTGTTACATATTTCATAATATTTTTAAAATTTTTAGCAGTATAATAATACTAAAATTTAGTTTGTATGAGAGGCTTAAAAAATGAAAAAATTAGTCAGAGACAAAATTCCAGAATTTGCACATTATGCGACTTATCGTGAACTGGCACCTGCAGAAATTGAGCCGGCTTTAAAGCAGAAATTAATTGAAGAAACTAATGAGGTTCTTGCTGCTAAAACCGAAGAAAACCTTGTTGAAGAACTGGGTGATGTTTATGAGGTGATCTTGGCTTATCTTAAATTCAAAAATGTTGACCAAGAGACCTTTTTAAAGCAAGTTAATAAGAAACGCGCCCTTAAAGGCGGCTTCAGTAAATTTTTGGAAATGAACTGGGAAGAATAATTTGCCATCAAAAAAGACCACGCTAGCCGCGTGATCTTAAAAGATATCCTGTACTTCAATGCGGATATCATGATGAATATGATTTTTTAGTGCTTCAATAATTTGAGCTACACCATAAGAAAAGCGTAAATAATATTGTTTATTCTTCTGGGTGGTCAAGATACAAATTACCTGTTTTTTATTAGGATTAGGTACTTTGATTAGAGTCACCATTACCACATCCGCGTATGAAATGGTGCGGCGAAAGTAGCCCGACACAACAGCCCTTTTGGGAGCGAACCCCGTAAAGCCGTCTATAATTCCAATCATTAAAAAGATAGCTAAAAAGAAACTCAGTCCCGGATCACTTTTTTCAATCAGTTGCCAAGTAAAGCCAATCCAAATAAAAATTATTGCCCAAATAATTGAAGAGGAGCGATAATGCCCTTTTAAATCAATGTTTGCCTGCCAGTACCAACTATAGCAAGTATAGCCTAAAAGCAGGGCATCTAAAATAAGATAAAAAATTACCATAGAATTCTCCTCACATTTGTTCATTCTCATTATAACAGACTGGGGCGTTTTGGTTGGATAAAGTAAATGTAACTACATAGTTTTTTAAAATTAATTCAGCAAATTATTTAATAGCTAGCTCTTAAAAGAGATTCCAGTTTACGTAAAAAACAATTTTAACACATTAAAAGCTTAAAGCCCGCTAAATAAGCGGCTCTAAGCTTTTTTTATTTGATCAACTTCAATATGCTTTTTGGCAAATTGAGCTAAAAGTTCTTCATCTTGAGAATCGGTAATTAATTGATCAATTTTGTCTGCGGCACAACAAATAAAATTGCTGTACAAGCCCAATTTATCACTAGTAGCCAAGGCAATAACGTTATCAGCAACATCAATCATTTTCTTTTTGACCTGTGCTTCTTGTTGACTATGAAATGATATGCCGTTATCAGGATCCAAATTATGAATACCGATAACATAGGTATCAATTCTAAACGTCCTCAAGGCATCAAGTGCTTCTACTCCCAAACTGACAGCTGCCCTTTTGGCAAAAATACCGCCCAAAGTAATGATATTAACATTTCTTTTATTTGATAGCTGAATTGCTACATAAGGCGAATTAGTAATAAACGTAGCAGCAAAATTTTCGGGTATAGCTTGTGCTAAATAATAATTAGTTGTACTGCCATCAATTAATATAACCGTGTCTTCACGCAAAAAAGACAAGGCTTTTTGGGCCAACTGCTTTTTAATCTCGGTTTTAATCGTTAAGCGCTGTTCAAAAGTAGTTACAGGAGGTCCTATGCGGATGGCCCCATTATAAATTCTTTTAATTAGCCCCTTTTGATCCAGCTCCCGTAGATCACGGCGGATAGTATCTTCTGAGCAGTTAAACTTAGCCACCAATTCAGCTGTAGTAACGTGTTTGTGAAAATTAATTGCCTGAATAATCAGGTTTTGGCGCTCTTTTTTTAACATTAGGCATCCCTAGTTTACGTTTAACGTGTTATCTTCACTAATTTTAACATATTTTCTTTTTACTAACTTGTTTCAATTTTAGCAGCAAAAATGAGCTTCTTTTAGCACATTTTTGCATATTTATGCAATTTATTTGAACAAACATGCAAAAATATATTGATTTTTGCATAAATCGCATATAGAATACAGGTGGTTAATGAAAGCGGTATCTATTTTGACCGCAATATATAGAAAAGGAGATACAGATTATGACTCAACAATGGGTTAATTTAGAAGGTAAAGTAGCAATCGTTACTGGAGGCAGTATGGGGCTTGGAGAAGCAATGGTTAATGAATTAGCCGCAAATGGGGCTCAAGTAATTTCACTAGACGTTGCCGCAAATGACGCACATAAAAATCAGGCAAACGTTGCAACAATGACTTGTGACGTCTCACATCAAAAAGAAGTTGCAGCGGTTGTCAAACAAATTGTCGACCAATACGGTCACATTGATGTCTTAGTTAATAACGCGGGAGTAAGCAGACCACGTATGTTAGTCGATTATTACGGCACGCATCCCGAATATGAGCTTAGTGAAGATGACTTTGACTTTATGACCAATATCAATCAAAAAGGCGTTGTTTTCTGTGCCCAAGCTGTTGCACGAGTAATGATTAAGCAAAAAGCGGGCGTGATCATTAACATGTCTTCTGAAGCAGGTTTAGAGGGATCTAAAGGTCAGAGCTGTTATTCAGGAAACAAGGCAGCAGTCGCAGTTTACACCAAAGCTTGGGCCAAAGAACTAGGTCAATTTAACATCAGAGTAGTTGCTGTGGCACCCGGTGTTAATGAGCGTACGCCAATGAATAATGACGCAGCCTTCAAAGCATTGGCTTACACCAGAGGACAGGATCCTAATAATGTCAGTTCAGACTACAAAGCGATTATTCCTTTGGGTCGTCCCGGAAAAATCAGTGAGATTGCTGATTTAATTACATATTTATCTTCCGACCATGCTTCCTATATTTCTGGCACCACCATTAACATTACAGGAGCTAAATCCACTAGATAGGAGGTGGAGATGATGAACCAAAATAGCAATAGTTCAACCGTTTTAACCAAAATCAGACGTTTTGGCGGCATTATGAGCGCAATGGTCATGCCCAACCTGGGCGCTTTTGTTGGTTGGGGGCTGATGGCTGCTCTTTTCATTCCGCATGGCTGGATGCCTAACAAGGAATTAAATCAGCTGATCGCACCAATCTTGGACTACGTTTTTCCTTTATTAATAGCTTATACGGCAGGATATAACATTCACGGACAAAGAGGCGGCGTCATCGGGCTTTTTGCCAGCATGGGCGTTATTGTGGGTTCAAATATCACAATGATTAGTGGTGCGATGGTTATTGCTCCACTAGCAGCTTGGACATTGAAAAAGTTTGACCATGCCGTCGAAAACAAAATCAGACCCGGTTTTGAAATGCTGGTAAATAATTTCAGTTTAGGTATTATCGGGGCATTTTATTGTATTTTAGCGTTTATCACGGTTGGCCCCGCAATTAGGGGTTTAATTGCAATGATTACAGCAGGTGTTAACTGGGCCACTAAGAATAAGGTAATTCCGTTATTGTCTGTCTTCATGGCTCCCGCACAAGTTTTATTCTTAAACAATGTTGTTAATCACGGAATTTTAGCTCCTATCGGTTTTGCACAAGCAGCTAAAGCCGGAAAATCAATTATGTTCTTAGTCGACAGTAACTGCGGACCACTTCTTGGCACTCTGCTCTCAATCTCGATCTTTGGCAAGGGTAAAGCAAAAAATACTGCACCTATGGCAATGTTTATTGCTGGTATCGCTGGAATTGGTGAAGTCTACTTTCCATTTGTGCTGGGAAACCCAATCATGATTTTTGCCACAATGGGTGGCTTGGCAGTTTCCCTTTATCTGCAAGTTATTTTTGGTGGCGGTCTAATCGGTGTAGCCTCACCCGGCAGTTTAATCAATATTGCAATTATGACTCCACGTGATGCTATTTTCGCTAATCTAGTTTCAATTGTTGCGGGTTTCCTTGTAGCTGCAGCAATCGGTACGTTTTTACTAAAGGTCTTCCCACCAAAAGAAGATGTTGACCCTACTTTATCCTTCACGGTTGACGATCATGAAGTTAAAACTACAGATGATTTTGTTGTTAAGCCTGCAAAAGGCAAAATTAAGAAAATTATTGTTGCCTGCGATTCCGGAATGGGTTCCAGTGCAATGGGTGCTTCTGTCTTAAAGTTATTATTGCAAAAGGAGAATTTAACGGGCATTCAGGTTAAAAATTCTTCTGCCAACAAAATTGATCAAGATGCGGATCTGGTAGTTACACTTGATTCTCTAATTGACCGGGCTAAAGCAAGCAGTAATAACCCGGATACCACTTTTATTCCAATCAATAACTTTCTAAAAGATACTAATTATAAAGAAGTAATTGATTTTGTTAAAAAGCAAAACAGCAGCGGTACAGCAGAAACTCCCGCTGAGGAGCAAACCAAAAAGCCAGAACTTGATCCTCAAATCTTAAACGTTAACAATATCCGTCTCAATCAAAAGTTTGCCAGTGTTGATGATGCCATTAGAGCATCGGGACAAATATTAGTTGATAACGGCTACGTTACACCAGATTATATCGACCAAATGATTGAAAGAAATCAAGATTTGCCGGTATATATTGGTAACCACGTTGCAGTACCCCATGGTCTTGAAGACACACGGGGTGCAATTAAGAAAACAGGAATATCAATCATTCAAGTTCCTGACGGAGTCAAGTTTGGTAAAAATGAAATTGCTTATGTCCTTTTGGGATTGGCCGGCGAAGGCGATGATCATCTCAATATTCTGAAAGTGATTTCTCAGACTTTAATGGATGAAGCAAATGTAGAAAAAATCAGGACTGCCAAAAGTCCTGAAGAAATTTTAGCAGTATTTGAATAAAAAATTTTATCGGAGGGTTATTTTAAACATGAAAAATGTAATAATTGTTGGTGCAGGTCGTTTGGGTAAAGGCTTTATGGGAGAAACATTTTATAATGCCGGGTGGAAAATTACTTTCTTAGATAATGATCCCCGCGTTATTCAGGAATTGAACCGGACCCATACCTATGAAGTAAGTGTTCACACTACCAAACGCGTCTTCACGAATACTATTAAAAATTATGACGCCTACCTGGTAGACGATTACGAGCATGTGTTAAAGGCTTTTTTAAAGGCAGATTTATTGATGCTGCCCCTCTATCCCAGTGATTTTCCTGCAGCGGCAAATGAATTAGCCGTTTACTTTAACCAACAATTTAAAGTTGATCCCACTGCAAAAAAGACTCTAATTTGCCTGACTAATAAAAACCATTTGATTAACCAAATAACCCAAGACTTCCGCAGTCACTTGGCTGATGACGAAGTGAGAAACTGGTTTGATCAAAACGTGGTAATAAGAGACTCAATCGTTCGCCGTTCAACCGACGCGGATTCAAATTATGCGACCAAGTTAGTAACAACAGCTGTAGCTTCCCTTATTATCCAAGGTCCCGTATACTCAGATTTTAGCGATGTTAAGTGGCTTGATGTGCGGGACAATGTAGAAATGTTAAAAGATATCAAAGTCTTCACTATTAATGGTCCCCATGCTACTACTGCCTATGAAGGCTACCTGCAAGGATATGATGATATTGCAAAAGCTGAAACAGACGAGAAAGTCCACCAGCTGGTTCAGGGTGTCCATGACGAAACAATAGAAGCAGTGCTGTATGAATATCCGGTAACACGTGATCAAATTCGTGAACTGGAATATTTACCGGCTGCTAAGGACGAAATGTCAGATTCAATTTATCGTGTAGGCTTTGATCCTATCCGTAAAGTTGGTAAAAATGACCGCTTAATGGGCGTAATCAATCTGTGTGAAAAATATCATCTGCCTTATAACGCCCATGTAAAAGCATTAGCAGCCGCATTTGCCTATGACGAGCCTCGTGATTCTCAAGCGATGAAAATTCAAGCAGACATCAAAGAAATGGGTATCACCAAGACCATTTCCAAGTACATTGAACGACCAACCACTAATACTGTGGTGCAGCAAATTGCTGCGGAATACGACAAGATTAAGAAGCAGAGGTAAGAATATATGTTCAAAGCTGTTATTTTTGATATGGATGGCGTGTTAATTGATAGTGAACCATTACAGTTAAAACGCCAAAAAGAATACTTGGACTATTTAGGTGTTGCCGTTCCCGAGCAGGAACTCATCAAAATGGTTGGCGGAAATAAGAAAATGTACTTTGATATTATTTCAAAATACTATTCTGGTGAACCTAATTACCGTGCATATTATCAAAAATTTCAACAATACTTTAAGGACCGCCCAATTAACTACCGGAAATTATTAAATCCTGATGCAATTCCGCTATTAAAGTGGCTGCAAAAGCAAGGGCTAAAACTTGCCTTGGCGTCTTCTGGAGCTCCAGAAAAAATCAAGACTGTACTGACGCAGTGTCAGCTAACACAATTTTTTGACCCGGTGATCAGTGGCAATATGTTCAAGCAATCAAAACCCAACCCTGAAATTTATAATACTGTGGCAGCCAAACTAGGCTTAGAAAACAAACAATGCGTTGTGATTGAAGATTCGGATTATGGCATTGCGGCTGGTAAAAATGCCGGAATGTTCACTATTGCCCTAAAAGAGGAACGCTTTCCCTTTTCCCAAGCTGCAGCAGATTATTTAGTTGATTCGCTTTCTGACGTTAAGCATGTACTAGCAGATAAAATTTAACGAATAGCATTTCTTTACCAAATATTCACAAAATAAATAAAATATTACTTGAATTTTTATTGAAATTATTGTTAAATTACTATTAAATTAAATGCAGTGAAAAAGACGAGTAAATAATTTATTTCTTTAAGTGAAACAGTGATAGTGGAAAACTGTTAGACCCTGAATTATTGAAAAACACTTTTAGCAGCACGCTGAAATTTACGTGAAAGTAGGTTGTGTCGTCTCCAGTACGTTACCACGCTGGTGGAGCATGTTAGTGCTTCATGAGTTGGCCCTTATTTAGGGCAATTAAGGTGGTACCGCGGAAAAAGCCTTTCGTCCTTGTTTTATTAAAAACGGGATGGAGGCTTTTTCTTTTCCTTAAAATCATAGGAGGTCAAGACAATGACTTTAATTTTACCTGCAGGTTATCACCCTACTCTTACCATTCGTGACACTGAAGCTGCGATTGTTTTCATTCGTGAAGAATTTCAAAAGATTTTGGCTAAAAAATTAAACTTACAACGGATGTCTGCCCCGCTGTTCGTTGAAAAACATACTGGTTTAAACGATAACTTAAATGGCGTTGAACGTCCCGTTGCTTTTGATGCGAAGGACTTACCGGCAGATGATACAGTTGAAATCGTCCATTCCCTTGCTAAATGGAAAAGAATGGCACTGAAAAAATACGGCTTTAACATGCACGAAGGTCTTTATACCAACATGAACGCAATTCGCCGCGATGAAGACTTAGACAATTTCCACTCAATTTATGTTGATCAATGGGATTGGGAAAAAATTATTGCCAAGGAGGAAAGAACGGAAGAAACCCTTAAAAGTACGGTTACTAAAATTTTTGCTGCAATTAAAGAGATTGAAGCTGGCTGTGCTTTCCGCTACCCTGCCTCTACTTATCGTTTACCAGAAAAACTTTACTTTATCACTACACAGGAATTAGAAGACCGCTGGCCAGACATCAGTCCTGAAGAAAGAGAAAACAAGATTGCCGCGGAAGAAAAGGCGGTCTTTATTATGAAAGTTGGTGATAAACTGAAAAGAAGTGGTAAACCTCATGATGGTCGAGCACCAGATTATGATGACTGGCAACTAAACGGCGATCTGATTTTCTGGTATGAACCTTTAAAGCAAAAAATCGAAATTTCTTCAATGGGTATTCGCGTTAGTCCTGAAAGTTTGCACGCACAATTAAAAAAGGCTGATTGCCTTGAACGCGAAAAGCTGGAATTTCACCGGATGCTGCTTGACGGGGAATTGCCTTATACCATTGGTGGCGGTATTGGACAATCACGGTTATGTATGCTTTTGCTGGGCAAAGCTCACATTGGAGAAGTTCAAGCCAGCGTTTGGCCGCATGACATGATTACCAAGTGCCAAGAGCACGGTATCCAAATTCTTTAATAAACAAAAACCATGCTGTCAATAACTGATGGCATGGTTTTATTGCAATAACCCTATATGTTAGACAAAATCTTGTAGTAAACTAGCAGTAGCAGAACTAGTTTTAAGAAAGGCAAAATTATGATTGATTCTAACAAGATAACTGAGTTAAAAAATGATATTGATCAGGCGCGCCACGTTACTTTTTTGACCGGTGCGGGAGTATCGACCCATTCAGGTATTCCCGATTACCGCTCTAAAAACGGCATTTATGACGGCGTCTCTGAAAGTCCAGAAACAATATTGAGCGAAGAAACTCTTTATCAGCGCCCTGACTTTTTCTACAAGTTCGTCATGGATAATATGTACTTCCCTGACGCCAAGCCAAACGAAATCCACGAAAAAATTGCTGCTATCTGCAACGAAAAAGGCGATTTAATCACCCAAAATGTTGACGGCTTGGACACGAAAGCTGGCAATAAGCACGTAACCGAATTTCACGGCTGCCTTTATAATATCTACTGCACTAAATGTCATCAACCAGTTTCATACGCTGAATATGCGAAGTCCTACCGTCATGAAAATTGTGGCGGTATTATCAGACCAGGAATTGTTTTATACGGTGAAGCAATTAACGGCGACAGTTTAGCCAAATCTGTCAACGCAATGCAAAATTCTGATCTCGTAATTATTTCAGGCACCAGTTTTGTTGTGTATCCATTTGCCCAATTATTATCATATAGACAAGCCGGCGCCAAAGTTTGGGCAATTAATAAAACAGCTATTCCGGCAGAAGGAATTTCTGCTATTATTGCGGATGCACTAGATGTTTTTAAACAGCTTTAATTTAATTTCTTAAAAAAGCCTTTAAGCTATTTGAATTGCTCGTTTTCAGCATCCTAATTTTAACTATTGCTTTTCACTTTTTGCGTACTAAAAGAAAAGTCAAAAACTATAATCTTTGTTCAACATATTCTTTGAGCACAACTGCCTGGTTGTGTTCTTTGTTTTTGGCACCATAAAGAAAAAGGACATCTTGTTCGGCAAGCTTAGCTTTAATCTGGTCAACAAAAGCGGTGGTCGCTGGATTATGCTCTAATTCAGCAATGTACTTTTGCCTAAACTCAGGATATTTAGTATCATCGTGATTGAACCACTTACGCAATTCGGTGCTGGGACCAATTTCTTTGACCCACTCATCCAAATTAGCATCTTTTTTGCTTTTGCCTCGTGGCCACAGACGATCAACTAAAATGCGGTAGCCAGCAGGCTGCTCATGTTCGTAAATGCGCACTACTTTTATTTTTGTCATGATAATATCTCCTTTTAGTTTAAGTTTACTACACGGAAAGAAAAATGAATTATTCAACTTATTTTACTAATAAACCAACTGCTGCTATTACTAAAGACTTAATCGGCAGACCATTAACATATAATGATGGTCAGAATATAATGGGTGGCTATATTGTGGAGGCTGAAGCATATTTAGGGGTCAAAGACAGGGCAGCACATTCTTACGGCGGTCATCGCAGCCCAGCGAATGAAGGTCTTTATCGCAAAGGCGGAACCATTTATATTTACGCTCAAAGACAGTACTTCTTTTTCGATGTCGCAACGCAAGAATATAATGAGCCGC
>CAMLRO010000001.1 GCA_946482425.1 uncultured Lactobacillus sp. | reverse complement strand
CGCTGATCTTGAGAGTCCTGTTTTTATAAATAAAAGTAATTAAGGTAATTAAACAGCGCACATAAATTGTCATGATAGTAAAAAAGACCAGATCAATCGGTTTGATAAGGCCTTTGGTTAATAACGGCGAAAGTGCCGCTTGAATAATCAACAAGGGCGCAATCACAACAAAAGTTGTCAATAAGTTTTTTAAATTTAAATTATTGTGGCGCTGCTCGAAAACAATATAAATAACCACGATTACAGTGGAAATAATAGAAACTAAATATGAAGATTTGCTAAAGTAACCCATAGTCAGCAAGATGGCCAAAGGAATAAAAAGATCGGTCACCTTGCTCAAAAGCACAGACTGCATAATTGAAACTTTTTTGAACACATAGCTGTAACCATAAGCAACTATCTGCGCCAAAAAAGCATATAAAAGGACTTTAATAATATAGTTGTTGGTTATTCTGGGACTGGGAAAACTGTGCAGGACGTAAATCAGGAAGAAAGTTACTAAAACCGAACTGCAAATATTATTTAAAAAGTTCACATCAATTGAGCTTTGCTTCCGATACCCCATTTGATAACGGTCAATAACTGATATTATTCCCCTGGAAAATGAAGAAATAGTGGCAAAAATAATCAACCAAATATTACTGATAATCATGCTTCCTCCGAATGACAAATTTTGTTTAAAACTATTACTAATATTTTGGTCTTTGCAGCCACAATTAAAAAGTCAGAGAAATATTTATTATCAGTAACTATGAATTGTTCAGTTACTAAAATCCAGCCATTGGACATACAAAGTTTAAATGTATTCAAATGATATCCACTTAAGACTAATCATAAAAATACAGTATTTGGTTTGAATAGTATTTTATTATACATCAAGTTAAAAATTCAAAAAAGTAGCTGTGAATTCTAATTAAGGTTTATAAATGCCAGCTACAATCTGTTTAAACATTAAAAGCAATATGCTAAAAAAGACTAGGATTTTTTCATCCTAGTCTTTTTTATATTATTTACGCTTTACTATATGCCAGTCCTCGTTTTAGTCTCTTCCAAAAACTGGTATCTTCTGTTTGTAAAATTACGCCTTGATAGATTTTACTAATGTATACAGTTAAAGCAACAATACTTACTATTAAAATTACCAACGACAAAATAACTTCCATATTACCAACGTGGCCATTAATTATACGAATTGGCATCATGAATGAGGAAAAGAATGGCACATAGGATAATACTTGCGGCAGAATTTGTTCTGGGTTAGTAATAAGCGCAAATGACAGGAAAAATGCAATGAGGGAAAGCATTGTAGTACCTTGAGCAGCTTTTGAAGAATCTTCAGGCTTGGCTACTAAAGCTCCTGAAAAAGCTGCCAATATCGTATAAATAATTACACCAAGAATCAGAAAAATGAGATTGACATTTAACAAATTGCCCAAAATTTTATTTATTACTACCTGGTTGTTATGCATGAAAAAAGCCGTAATTTTTGCATGCAATGCCCAACGGTAAGTTGCCCAGCCGCCAACAATATAGATTACGAGTTGAGTAATAATTACGCCGAAAATACCCAAAATTTTGCCTAAAAAATATTTTGCAGCAGTTGTACTGGAAAAAATGATTTCCATAATCTTCGTGCCCTTTTCAGAAGCTATTTCTTGAGCTGTAATGCTACTGTAGGACATCAAAACCATGTAAACGACCATAATCACAATAATTAAAGACACCATTTTAACCAATTTATCTCCCTGATGATTTTTCTGAAGTACTTCGCGATATTTTGGCTGCTGCTGTAAGGCTTTAATTTGACGTGGCGCTAATTGCGCTTGCTGCAAATTAAGCTGACTCTGCAAGACTTGTAAATAGCTTTTTACTTTGGGCTTTAGTTCATCATCAATAGATGATATTCCATGATAAATGGCCTTAACTTGGTTTTTTTGCATGCCAAATACCAGGTAACCATCAATCTTTTCTTTTTTGACAGCCTTTTTAGCAGATTCAGCGGTTTTAATTTTAGCATCAACATATTTATCATTGTTTTTAATAAAGTTTTGGCGAACTTGCTCATTGGAACTGATAACTGCAATCTGACTGTCTGGATCAGAACTAGCACCGATAGCTCCTCCTAAAGCACTACATCCAATTATGAAAAACGGTCCCAAAATCAAAAGCAGAAAAGACCAAGATTTAACTTGATGCCAATAAGTTTGCAGCGTTACGGTCCATAACTTATTCATGTTGTTCACCAGCTTCCATTCTAAATATTTCGTCAAGTGTTGGTGGTTGTTGCCGGAACTCTTCAACATATTCGCCATTTGTCAATGCGTCAAAGACTTCCGGACCGCTGTTTTCATCATCAATTCGTAAAAGATATTGACCATGCGCTTTCTTTTCCACTTTTTTAACGTGAGGGAGCTGCAGCAATTCTGCAAGCGACTTAGTAGTTTTGCAGTAAATTTCCGTTTTACCAAATGAGTCACGAACAGCGTCAACTGTACCACTTAAAACAACTTGTCCCTTTTTCAACATGATCAAACTATCGCAGATTTCTTCAACGTTTGACATATCGTGACTGGAAAAGATAATTGCTGCATTATTCTTTTTAGCATCTAAAACTGCGTTTTTAAGCAAATCTGCATTTACCGGATCCAAACCACTAAATGGTTCATCCAAAATAATTAATTTTGGCTGGTGAATCAAAGTACAAATTAATTGCACTTTCTGCTGATTACCTTTCGAAAGTGTTTTTATTTTGTCGCTTTTCTTGCCCTGAACATCAAAGCGTTTCAACCAATCATCGATTTGCGGTTTTATCTCTTTCGCCGGGCGGCTTTTTAGCTCCGCCAAATAAACAATTTGTTGTTCAATAGTCATTTTGGGTAATAAACTGCGTTCTTCCGGCAAATAGCCGATAGTATCAAAAGTTTTTTCAGTAATTGGTTGCTGCTCCCAAGTAATTTTTCCTTCATAGTGTAGAAAGTTTAAAATACTATGAAAAGTCGTGGTTTTCCCCGCTCCGTTTTGACCAATCAAACCCATAATTTCACCGGGATGAATTGTAAAGTTGACATCTTGAAGCGCTGGGAAAGTATCAAACTTTTTACTTAAATGTTCTACCTTTAGCATTGCTCCCTCCTTTTTATTCTAATAATAATTTTATTTAAGTTTACTACAGAATATAATATATTAAAATAATCAAAAAACTTTTTTGAATAAAAAAAGTTAAGCCATAGTTGAATTTAAGTCATACCTAATTATATATAATGCACATGTTGACAATACTAAAAAACAGGTTTAATTCCCTATTTTAGAAATTAAACCTGTTTTTTGTATAGCAAAAATGTTTATCCTATTAATAAATCATTGGCTTTAACTGCTGCACCATTATCCTGATTCAATTTGACTTCTTTTTCATAGCCGCTGGTGAATACAACAATAACAGTTGGATCTAGTTTATTTTCAGTTATTACGTTCTTATCAAACACTTCTAGTTTTTGTCCCTGCTTTACTTCATCATCTTGGTTCACCACTACTTCAAAACCCTTTCCATTTAGATTTACAGTATCAATACCAATATGAATAAGTACTTCGACGCCCTGTGCCGTTTGAATACCTATAGCATGTTTCGTTTTGGGAAGTGCCTCAATTTTACCACTTACAGGTGCATAAACTGTTACTTTATCTTCTTCAGGGACAATAGCAAAGCCATCCCCCAACATCTTCTGGGCGAATGCCGGGTCATTTACTTCTTCAATTTTTTCAAGTTTGCCACTAATTGGTGCAGTGACCGTCAAATTTTCTTTTTTCTCCTGCTTTTTGCCAAACCACTTAAACATTCTTCTTACCTCCTACTTTCATTATTCTTAATTCATTTATTTCATATTTTATTACAGTTTTAGCATTTAAACTATTAACAAATATATAATTTTGCTTTTGGTCAGGAAAAACACGTAACGAAAAAACTTTTTCTCCATTTTCTAAGAATATTCCTGCAGAAAAAATACCCTGAAACAGCAGGCATAATAAAAATACGGTTTTAAAAGAACTTGTGAATTACTTAATTAAGCAAAAATCTAGGGTTTCAGCTTAAGCTGACCCTCTCTCTATTAAAGAAACATCTACAATGATTTTCTGCGGCCTTTTTACCGCTTTAGGCTTTGTAACTTGTTCAATTAACTTGGTACAGGCAATTTTAGCTATAGTTTGCACATCTTGATGAATAGTGGTTAATTCAGGGACACTATATTGGGCTATCGGCGCGTCGTCAAAACCAATTACTTTTAAATCCTTAGGCACGTTAACGTTAATATCACGTGCTGCTAGAATAATATTCACAGCTAGTGAATCATTGGTCGCAAATATTCCAATTGGCGCAGAATACCGGGAGAAAATCCCACGTAAACGCGAACGGATAATTGCCCTTTCCTCCTGTAAACTTGCCCTTTTCGGAACAACCAAAATTCGGTCTGCATCAAAAGTGTTAAATTCTTTTTTGTAGGTATCAACATAACCCTTGATGCGTTCTTTGATAGAAGGATATTCCTTCTCATTTTTAAATAAAAAAGGTTTAGTGTGTGCTGAAATCAATTTATTGGTTGCTAAAGCTGCACCTTTATAATGATCTGAACCGATAAAATAGTAATCCGTATCATTCTGAGCTTCACGATCTATATATACTAGCGGAACAGAATAATTAAGACTTTCAGATTGGAACTTAGTACGCCCAGAAATGACAATAATACCATCAACGAGACGGGCATTTAACATATCAATACTTTTGCGTTCTTTAGCCTGATTGTTGGAAGTATCACAAATTATAGTGGAATAATTTTGATTTGCTAATTGATTTTCAATTAATTCAACCAAATTAGAAAAAAAAGAATTGCCTAAATTAGGCACAATAATACCAATTGAATTGGTTCTTTTCTGCCTTAAACCCTTGGCAATGCTATTAGCGTGATAATCATATTCATTGACTACGTCCATCACTTTTTTGGCGGTCTTTTGAGAATAACTGCCACTATTATTAATTACACGAGAAACAGTTGAGATTGATACTCCGCTTAATTTGGCGATTTCTCGAATTGATATGTTTTTATCCGTCATCTTTTTTGTTTACCAATATATTGAAAATTTAAGGAATTAGAATTACTTGTCTCAGTAACTTTTATTTTAACACAACATGTGGCAAATACTAATGTTGCAGGGTTTCAAGCAATTTTTAAATAGAAACGTTTCCTTTAATTTTTGTTTTTTTATCTAATATTTACCCTGTAAACGCATACTTGACAAAAATACAACACTAAATTTATACTAATTGATGGAAACGTTTCTATTTTTAATAATAATGAATAATAAGCTATTTGCTTTAGAGGAGATTTTAATGATTGGGATATTAGTCGCTACTCACGGAAAGTTCGCTGAAGGCATTCTGTCAGCTGCAAAAATGATTGTCGGTCAGCAATCTCAAGTGAGTTTCGTTGAATTTGCGGAAACGGATAGTATTGATGGTTTTAAGGACAGAGTGTATCAAAGCTTAAAATCTTTTGGTAAAGGAGCAAAAGTTTTGGCTTTCTGTGACATGTTCGGAGCCAGTCCTTATAATGTTTTGGTGCAAAATTACCCACAATTAAATAAAGATATCGAATATCAGGTTTTTTGCGGCGTAAACTTGCCCATTCTGATTGAAGCACTATTGAGCAGAAACCAATATCAAAGTCTGGATGATTTCACCAAGCATTTGCAACAAATGGCAGCAGAAACCATTAAAATTCAAAACTTTGATTTTTATAAAAAGGGGTAACAAGAATGGCAAAAATAGTTTTAACGAGAATTGATGATCGCTTAATTCATGGTCAAGTAATGACCGCCTGGGTCAAGAAGACCCACGCCAATCACATTATTGTCATTGACGATAAAGTCGCCAAAGATGATTTTATGATTGAAGTACTTAAAATGTCTGCTCCTACGGGCATTAAAGTAGATGTTTTTGATTCTGATACTGCTATCACAAAGCTGCAAGACTTAGACAATTTTAATGACGATAAAATCATTATTTTAGTCAAAGAACCACTTGTAATTGAAAAAGTTATTGTCAGCGGCATCAATATTAGCAAGTTAATTATAGGAGGAATGGGTGCAAGAAAAGACCGGCAGCCATTTTATCGCAATATTGCAATGAACGACGAAGAAAAAAAGTCTTTGCAAAATATTATTGACAGAGGTGTCAAAGTAACCATTCATATTATCCCTGATCAAAAAGAAGTTGATGCTGAAAAATATCTGCATTGATGGGATTTAAAGGAGGCAAAAAATGTTAGTATCAGCAATTTTGGTATGCTTAATTGCAACCATCGCAAATTGGTGGCCCAGTCAGTTATTAACTAGGACTTGGTTTTATCCTTTATGGACGGGATTACTAGTTGGTCTGGCTTTAGGAAAACCAATGCTGGGAATGCAGGCAGGTGCGTACATTAATTTGGCATATTTAGGTTGGATCACTGCAGGTGGAACAATGCCGGGCAACCTTCCAGTTGCAGCCGTTTTCGGTCCCACTATGACTATTTTGGCAAATGCTAAACCCAGTTTGGGGGTGTCTTTTGCAGTACCATTTAGTCTTTTTGGGATATTAACCTTTCAAATTACCATGTCATTGAACTCTATTTGGGTTCATCGTGCCGAAAAATACTTAGATCAAAATAATATCAGGGCAATGAGAATCATGAATTTTGTCCCCTCTGGGATTTTAAATTTCCTGGTAACTGGTGTTCCTGCATTTATTTTAGTTTATTTTGGCGCTGGAACTATGAGAAATCTTCTAGCCAGCATCCCTAATTCGTTAGTTCAAGCTATGCAGGTCGTAGGTGCGATCATGCCTGCTCTTGGTATTGCAATGCTGCTTAATTTCATGGGAACTAAAAAGTTAATGCCTTTTTACTTCTTAGGCTTTCTATTAACTATTTATTTAAAGCTCGACATTATCGGCGTAACTGCACTAGCTGTAGTAATGGGAGTTGTATTCTATCAAACAGGATTTCTGGAAGATAAAAAGAATAATGAAACCCCGAAGGAGGTTAATTAAATGCCTAAACTATCTAAAAAAGACCTGCTAAAAAACTGGGCCTTAATATATTCTAATGAAGCAGCTTATAACTATGAAAGGCTGCAAGCTCTCGGTCAAACCAACGCAATGGTACCTATAATGAGAAAGCTCTATCCCAACGATACCAAAAAGCAGGCACAAGAGCTTAAAAAATACATGATCTTTTACAATACTGAACCGTCTTTTATAGGAACTGTTATTCCCGGAATAGCCACAGCTATGGAAGAACAAAGGGCCAACGGTGCGGAAGAAATAACGGATGAAACTATTAATTCCCTAAGAACAGGTTTAATGGGACCAATAGCTGGAATTGGCGATACTTTAAGCCAAGGGATAATTTATCCGATATTAGCCGGAATTGGCTGTTCATTGGCAATCGCCGGCAACTATTTAGGACCACTATTCTTTGAGGTAGTTTACAAAACTTTACTTATTGTAATCGGCTGGAATATGTATAAGTTAGGTTATAGTCGGGGAAAATCCTTCATTTTACAAATAATGCGTGAAGGGACAATTAACAAGCTAACCGATGTTTTTGGCATGATCGGCTTAATGGTAGTCGGATGTATGACTGCTTCACGGGTGGCAATCAGAGTGCCATTAAAGTTAAACATTGGTAATGTCCACATGAACATTCAAAGTCAGGTTTTGGATGCTTTGATGCCTGGGCTCGTTCCGCTGGCTTTAACATTATTCGTATATTGGCTAATCAGAAAAAAGATTAATGTTAACTGGATAATTGTCTTTATCTTTATCATTGGTATCGCGTTTAGTTATTTAAATATCTTTGGAATTATCAAGTAGGAGCTTAATATGAAGGCTATAGAACTTAAATCAATTGGAAAATTAGAGTTAGTTGAAAAAGAAAAGCAACGTCCGAAAAAAGACGAGGTTTTAGTTAAAATTAAAGCCTGTGGCATCTGCGGTTCAGATTTACCCCGCGTTTACCAAAATGGCACTTACCATTTTCCCACCGTTATAGGTCATGAATTTGCCGGAAAAGTAGTAGAACTAGGCGAAAACGTTGATCAAAAATTATTAAATCAAAGAGTAGCAGTCTTTCCGATTTTGCCATGCTTTCATTGCCGTTCCTGCTTATCGGGTGACTATGCCCAATGCGATAATTACAGATACTTTGGTTCACGCAATGACGGCGGGTTTGAAGAATACTTGGCAGTACCAGTATTCAACTTGGTGCCCTTAACAGACAATATTTCTTATGAAGAAGGGGCAATGATTGAGCCTGCAACTGTTGCTCAACATGCAATTCAAAAATCTGGTCTAAAATTGGGTGATAATGTGGTTGTTTATGGAGCTGGCCCTATTGGCATCATGGTCGCCAGATGGGCAAAGCTGGCAGGCGCAAATCATATTGCTTTATTTGATATTGATAACGACGCCATTAACTTTGCACAAAAATTAGGTTTTACCAATACCTTCTTCAATGATGGTCAAAACAATTTAGAAAATATTCAACAAGCCTTCGGCGGAGAGCTAGCTGACATTGTGGTTGAAGCAACCGGTAACACACATTCCTTCAATAACTGCGTTCAATCTATCACAAAATTTGGTACCATAGTATTGCTGGGAAATCCCCATTCAGATATGACTTTAAAACGTGCTACCTACGATCAACTAATGAGAAAAGAAGGTAAAATAATTTCAGTGTATAATGATGTTTATAAGAGATATCCTACAGATGAATGGTCAACCACCCGAAACGCACTTGATAGCAAAGAGTTAAAAGTCCATGATCTAATCACCCAGAGGGTAGCAATTGATGAAGTAACTGATTTATTTGAGCATATCCACAATAAAGAAATCTTCTCATGTAAATCAATGATGGTAATACAGCATAAAGGATAAGAAAGGAACTAATTTAATCAATGAAAGTATCATTATCTTTAATGTGCATGAATTTGACAACAGTCGCAGAGCATATAAAAAAACTTAATTCTTTTACCGATAATTATCATATTGATATTATGGATGGACATTATGTCAGAAATCTCGCTTTATCAGTTGATTTTATCAAAGCTATCAGGCCTTTAACTAATAAAACTATTGATGCACACTTAATGGTAGACAATCCTGAAGACTACATCAATGACTTAATTGCTGCTGGAACCGACTTAATAAATATCCATGCGGAAAAGCTTGACGGACAAGCCTTTCGCTTGATTGATCTCATTAAGCAAAGTGACAGGCAAGTTGGCGTCGTTATCAATCCTGAAGAAAATATTACAAATATTTCCCAGTATCTTAACTTGGTTGATATGGTTACCGTAATGACCGTAGACCCCGGCTATGCTGGACAAAAGTTCATTAAGGAAGCATTATTAACCATTAGCCAGCTAAAAGATTACCGTAAGCAAAATAGTCTTCATTTTGAAATTCAAATTGACGGCTCCTGTAATGCCGAAACTTATTCAGAGCTCAAAACAGCCGGTTCTGATATTTTAGTTCTCGGCAGCAGTGGCTTTTTCGGGTTTTCGCAAGACATAGATCAATGTATCAAAACGGCCGCAAAATACTTAAATTAAAGCTAAATAGTTTTATACAAGCAAAAATGCTCAGTTGCAGCTGTCTAATTGATTAGCTGCACTGAGCATTTTTTGCCAACTAATTTTTAGATTGTCGTCACTAGAAAACCTAATAACTGCTGATTATGCTCTGCGCTCCTTGTGTCAAGCCCTCTATTTTGGTTATACCGCATATCTTAAATAAAAAAGCTCCAACGTTTGCTTAGCGTTGAAGCTTATCATTTACCTTATTTTGCTTACAATTAACTATTACAAAAATTTTATCAGTACGCCCACCGTAGCTACCACTGTTAATATTAAGATTACTTTGTTAGCACTCATCCTTTTAGATGAAATCAGCCAAAAAGTAAACAAAACTGCAATTAGAGGTAATAGCCCCGGGAAGAACCCATCAATAATAGTTTCAAGTGGTTTGGTTTGTGAACCAAAAGGAATCTTGACGGTTGTTTTTAAAGCAATTGTCGAAGCAGCCAGACCACCGATAACAATTGTACCTAAAACTGTAAACATGTTTGTCAGACGTTTAGCACTTTCACCAACAATTTTATCCACAGCAGATACGCCCAACTTGTAGCCACCTTTAAAGCAAATTACCTCTACAATAGTAATAATCACCGCATAAGTTACAATGTAAAATAACGGACCTAAAGGACTGCCACCCTTAGATAGTCCCATCGCAATTGATAAGAGTGTAGGAATTAGAATACCTTGCATCAATGAATCACCGATACCAGCTAAGGGGCCCATTAAGGAAGCCTTAACATCGACGGGCATCTCCTCACTGACATTAGTGTTGCCCATACCAATTTGTTCTTCAAGTGACGCTACAATACCATTAACCAGTTGTCCGGTTTGTGGTTCCGTATTGTAAAAAGGCGAATGCCGCTTAAGCAGCCGCTGATAGGCTTGATCATTATTTTTATAATATTTATTGCCTAAAGGCATATATGAAACTGCCCACGCAGCGCCGTGCATCTTTTCATAGCTCATTGCAGATTCAGGCAAGAACATATATCTTAAAAAAATTGACCGTAATTCTTTTTTAGTTAAACGCTCCGGCTTAGCCTCTTGGGCTACTGGCGTTTGTTTATCATCTTGATTAGCCATTATTTTGCCTCCTTAGAATAAATCTGCATCTTCGTATTCATCTTCGGTTTGAATCGCTTTTGCTGTGCCAGAGGAATTACTACTATTATTGCAGCCAGTTTTACCGGATATCTGGTAGACAATATAAGCAATTAAAACGGCAATAAATACTAAGCCAATAGTACTCATTTTGGCAAAAGCAATCATTGCAAAGCCAAATAGAAAGTAGATTAATTGTAGCTTATTTTTAATCAGCATATTCATTAACATTGCAATACCAAGAGCAGGCAGTAAGCCACCCAGCACCGTGATAATGCTGGTTATTTGCGTTGGAATTACTTTGAGTAAAGCCTCAACTGCTCCCCTGCCAAAGTAAATTGCCGCCCATATTGGCACTGCACGTACTAAGAAAGTAATAATTTGCGGCCAAACAACTTGGTCCATAATAAGAGCATGTTTATTAAAACGGTCAATATCACGATCCGCTCTATGATTAAAATAGGAAAAACCTGCCATTCTTAAGTTATAAAAAATTAAGCCAAATGTTTGACCAATAAAAATAGCAAGGGTAACTGCAATTGCAGGGTCTTTGGTTGTAGCCATTGCTAAACCAATGCCGCCATAAGAAGCATAAGTGATTTCCGTACTTGAAGTTCCGCCAGTATGCATTGTCGCAATGAAAACCGCTTGTACAGCTAACCCGCAAAGTATACCTGCCTTAACATCTCCAAAAATCAAACCACAAATGAAGCCTGCAATTAAAGGTCTGCCTAAAATATAGAACCCGTAGGCAACGCCACCCATAACGATACTATCAACTGCTCCTAAGTATCCGAAAATACCAACTAAAGCAGCTTGCCAAAAAAGAGCCATATTCATTTTTATCCCTCCTTGGCTTTCAACTCATCGTAATGTTTTCTAACCTCAGGCCACGTTTTTTTCTTTTCATCCGGAATCAGTTGAAAAGAAATATTTATGCCATGGTTATACATGTAGTCAAATGCTTCATAATCTTTATCATCAAGGGCTAAAGTTCTTTCAACGACTATTGCCCCTTCACGCGTATTCATTGGTCCTACATTCAGTTCATTACCCCAATCAGCACCGTTTTGCAGAAGCTTAGCAAAAGTTTGGGGTGAATTTGATATTAAGAAAAAGTTTTTATGTGACTGTACCCCCTTTTTAATTATTTCTGGACCTTTATCATCGCTAAATATACCTACTTTTAAGTTTCCAGCTGCTGCTTTTAAAACTTTTGTTCTGAGTTTATCGTGAATGATCTTATCACCCACTACTAAGAAACCATCTATGGGTCTTTCTTTCGACCATCTCGTGGTGGTTTGACCATGAATCACACGGTCATCCACTCTAGCTAATGTTATTGCCATAGAGAAACACCTTCCTCTAGCTAAAATTCAATATCTTGATTTGTGTCCGCTGTTTCTTTAGCTACACAAACTCCTTCCTTACCGAATTTTTCAGCTAAATCTGTGATTTCATCTAAACTTGGCTTGCTAGTCAGTGACAAGCCGACTTCTAAAAGCATAGGCAAATTAAGACCCGCTACAACTCTAATCTTTTGCGGATTTTGAAGATATTTTGCAAAGCACTCATTATAAGGCGAACCACCCTTAATATCGCAAAGGATTAATAAATCATCTGTTTCTTGATCTATGATGTGGGCAAGTTCTTTTTTAAATTGACCAGTATCATCAGGACTTAGTCCTAAATATTTAATCTGATTGGTTGAACCTGCAAGCATTTGATAACTGCTATAAATGCCTTTTGCCATATTCCCGTGTGTTGTAATTAATATCTTCATTATTTGTAACCTACCTATATAAAATAGAAGTGACTTTATATTGATCAGTTCTAAGCAAAGCGTCGGAGCATTCTATCGGCTCATCATTTGCGGCAAAAGTAACTTGGTTTAATTCTAAAGCAGCATCATTTGGTGCCAATTCCATTATTTTTGCCTGTTTTTTGTTTAGATTACGTGCTGAAAAATTCCTGATACCATATTTAATTTTTATTCCTGCATCTTTTTCTATTGCAGCAAATAAAGCAACATTATTAAAATCTACTTTTGCTATTTCCGGGCACTTATCAAGAGAAATCCAATTAAAAGTAAGTATAGCTGGCGTGTCTTCAACACTTCTGAGACGTACCAAATATAATACTTTCTGCTCTTTATCTATTTTTAACTTTTTCTGGATTTCTTTGGTAGGCTCGACAATTTTCTTTTCTATCACTTGCGTGGAAAAATTAATATTCTTGGCTTTCATTGTTTCGGCATACGAGACTAATTCTTGCGCAAAAGGATAAGAAATCTGCGGTTTCGTCACAAAAGTTCCCTTACCCTGAACTTTTTCCAAAGTACCTTCTTTGACTAATAAAGAGATTGCTTTTCTAACAGTCCCTCGTGCTACTCCCAGATTGTCAACAAACCATTTTTCAGATGGAATTTTGTCGCCGGGTGTTAATATTTTTTTATTAATGTCTGTCTTTATTTGGTTCGCAATTTGCTGGTAAATGGATATTGGAGAATTATTATCTATTGATATATTACTCATAGGGATTCATTCCTTCTTTAAAAGTTATTTATTTATAGTATAATCTTTGTTTTTATTATAAAGCATTATACTATTCGCCCTAAAAGCAATATAGCTAAATAAATTAATCAGCTATAGAATCATCATTTCCCTTTATCCCAGTGATAATTTGTGGCCCTGCGCTCGTACCCAGCAATGATGCTCCTGCTTCAAGCAAAGATAGAGCCTGCTGTCTGGTTCTGATACCACCAGAAGCTTTCACTTCACATTTGTCTTGCGCAATTCTCTTTAATAATTGGATGTCATCAATGGTAGCGTGACCACCTTTACCCCAACCACTAGAGTTTTTCAGATAAGTGGCACCAGCATCCCTGGCAAGTTCAGCTGCCTTAATCTTTTCTTCGCGTGTCAACATACCAAATTCGAGCATAATTTTAACAACCTTGCCGCCTGCTGCCTTGACCACAGCGGCAATTTCATTTTGGTATTCATCATACATACCAGCCTTTAGGAAGCCGACATTGGGCATCCAGTCAAGTTGATCTGCCCCGTCCGCAAAGCATCTTTGAGCCTCAAACACTTTAACTTCTGTCTTTTGTGCCCCCATTGGAAAACTCATACACGTGGCAACTTGAATGTTGGTACCTTTTAATTCCTCCTTTGCAAGTGTGACCCATTGCGGCTGAATCATGACACCATTAAAGCCAAAGTGCTTGCAATCATCACACAAACCTCTTATATCATCTGGCGTTAATTCTGGATTAACATTAGTATGTTGAATCTTAGAAGCCAATTCCTTATCCGACAAATTTAACATAATAAACCACCTTTCATATTGATTAGCTTGTCTTGCGCAATTACTGTAATCGCTTACAGTTATATATAAACATTCATAGACGTCTATGTCAAGAGCAAAATTAAAATAATGTTTTTTTAGTAATATAAATACCATTATTAACAGTGTTTAAATTGCTGGGCACTGGCCTTTCATTAAATACAAATATTGCAAAAAGGGTAAATAAAAAGAGCTATCGCACTGACAGCTCTTTTTTTGCCTATTTTAAGCCAAAAGACTAATTAAATTTATATCTGCTAAGTTCATGAGGCAATACAGCAGTATTATCCTGCACTACTTGTTTTCAGCTAGTTTAACGGCATAATCAATTGCATTTTTTAAACTGACCTCATTGGCTGTACCTTTAAGAACCTGATCAAAGGCGGTGCCATGATCAACCGACGTTCTGATAATTGGCAGACCCAAAGTGACATTGATTCCTGCAACACTATCCCACTTCTTCTTTTGCTCATCATATTGAAAGCCAATTACTTTTACCGGTATATGTCCTTGGTCATGATACATTGCAACTACAATGTCGTACATCCCACCATGACATTTTGCAAAAACTGTATCAGCAGGAACGGGACCAGTCACGTTAACACCTTTTGCCCGCATTTCTGCAACCGCAGGTGCAATTTCCTTTATTTCTTCATCACCAAATAAGCCATTTTCTCCTGCATGTGGGTTTAACCCTGCAACTGCTACCCGCGGATTTTTGATGCCCAAATTACGGCAAACCTCGTCAGCCAGCTTAATACATTCTGCAACCCTAGGCTTTTTCACCAAATCACAGGCTTTTCTCAAAGAAACGTGTGTAGAAACATGAACCACCCTTAAATTGCCGTGGGCGAGCATCATAGTATAGTTTGGAGTATGGGTAAATTTACCATAGATTTCAGTATGCCCAGCATAGTGGTGTCCTGCTAAGTTCATTGCCTCTTTGTTTAGGGCATTCGTTACGGTAGCATCAACTTCATGGGCATTAGCCAAGTCAATCACTTTTTTGACATATTGAAAAGCAGCGTTACCCGCCATTTTGCTGACTTGGCCAAACTGCAATTCAGAGATTTCAACTTCGTGCATATCGTAAACATCCATTGTCCCGTATTGGAACTTAGCATCTTTAACGTTAGTAATGGGGTTAAGCTGCAGTTTACGATCGGGTAATATTTCCATTACTTTTTCGAGAACATTGCTATCACCTATCAATAAAGGTCGGCATTTTTCATAAAGTCGTTGATCCTGAAAAGTTTTCAAAGAAATTTCCGGTCCTATACTTGCAGGATCTCCCATTGTAATACCAACAATTGGTCTACCCATCAGTTTTGTCTCCTTTTCAACTACTTTTTATATTCACTGTAATACTCATCTATAGTATTTTGAATGGTCGTCACTGCTTCTTTAGTTAAACCATTAAATGGTGCACGTGGCATCCCCACAGGATAGCCCATGACATTAGTTGCTTTCTTAACAATTGTATTAGGATTTCCTAACTTGAAACAGTTTCTAAACGGACGGATAGAATCTTGCGCTCTCCTAGCTTCTTCCCATTTACCAGCTTGATAGTAGCGGTAGATTGATACCATAATTTCCGGTAATACATTCGCACAAGCGGCAATACCACCGGTACCTCCAGCTTTTAAAGTCCACAAAATGAGAGAATCATTACCTGATATGACTGCAAAGTCCTTATTTCTGGTTAATTCAATGTACTGTAAAATATTGTCGAAATTACCGCTTGAATCCTTAATACCGGCAATATGCGGCAGGTCGGCCAGACGAGCCACAGTTTTAGGTGCGAGAGCATTGCCCGTCCTTGCAGGTATGTTATAAAGCAAAATTGGAATATGAACAGCATCATTTAAAGCCTGATAATGCTTAAATAAATCTTCCTGTGAAGCTTGCGCAAACCACGGAGTAATAACTGATAATGCGTCTGCCCCTAGCTCCTCAGCTTGCTGCGACAACTGAATTGTTTCTGCCGTAGAAACACAACCTGTGCCCACATATACTGGAACCCGGTGATTTGCCTGTTTAATTACCGTTTCCATCACTTTTAATTTTTCATCATGGCTAAGAATATATCCTTCACCGTTTGTGCCTAGCGTAAAAACTCCGCTGATGCCGGCATTAATCTGCCGCTCAACCTGATTTTTCAACTCTGCATAATTTATTTGGCCATTTTCATCCATCGGGGTCACCATTGCAGCAATAATACCCTGAGCAATCTTTGTCTGACACATTTTAAAAACTCCTCCTTCTAAACTACATTACTGCTTTATAAATTTGAGCAATTTCTGAGCGCGTTAATTTTTTCAGATTGTGACTGAGCAAGCGCTTTTGCTCTAGTGCTGAATCAACTAAAAAGTCCAAGTCTGTTTCCTGTACACCAAATTTTTTAAGATCAGTTGGTATTTCGGTTTTTGCAACAATTTCTGCAATCTTAGCAATTACAAAATCGGCTTTTGCACTAGTACTTTTACTGCCTTCTTCCGGCCAAATATTAGTGCAAAGTGCTGCTAAACGATCTTCAATCGCCGGCTTGTTAGTTTCCATGCATGCTTTAAATAAAATGGCATTAGCTACGCCATGAGCAATATGGAATTTGCCACCAAGCGGATACGACAAGGCATGAACTATGTTGGTTCCGGAAGCGGTGATTGCTACACCACCATAAAAGGCACCCAGTTGCAGCGCTTCACGTGCCTGAATATCCTTTGTATCTTGATAGGCCTTAATAATATTCTTAAAAATCAATTTAGCACCAAGAAGTGCCACACCGTCACTCATTACAGTGGCGTTTTTAGCCGTATAACATTCAACACAGTGGCTGAGGGCGTCAATTGCTGACGAGGCAAGAATTGACTTCGGCAGGTTTTTAACATTATTGCCATCAAGCAGAACTAAATCCGGGAGCATTGCATCCGCTACAATACCAAACTTAACCTGTTTTTCCGGAATGCTGACTATCGCATTAATTGTAGCTTCTGAACCTGTACCCGCAGTAGTCGGAATAAAAACGGTGGCACAGCGTTTTTGTGCTTTGGTCGGATCATTAATCAGATCTTTAACGCTCAAATCGGTATGAAGCAATAGTGAAATCAGTTTGGCAGCATCCATTACCGAGCCGCCGCCGATAGCTACAATCGTATTGAAGTTAAACTGGCTAACCTTCTTAAAAAGAGCATCAACTTGGGTATAGCTTGGTTCAGGTTTAATTTCGGATTCAATTTGATAAGCAATACCATGTGCTTGCAGGTAGTCTTCTAGCGGTTGAACCAAACCCGCTTTTAACAGTCCTTGATCCGTGAAAAGTAAAACATTAGTATTTTTTCTGGTTTGCAAAAATTCACCTAATTTGTCCAGTAAATTTTCACCTAGATATACCCTCTGGGGTAACTTTAAAAAAGCTTCTTTCATCACAGTCTTACTCCTTTTCTTCTTTGACCCAGTCTTCTGTAAACTCGACAAAAGCAATATTTTGCCTGAAATAGGTAAACGTCAAAGCAATTTTGCCGTTTCTTGTCGGTTTAACTGAGGGATACGAAAATTCCCTATTCTTCTTATCTTTAGAATTATTAGTGAGGGCATAACCGCTGCCTTCGGCAATATTTCTTACATACGGCCAAGTTTTACCGTTATCTTCTGAAATTGCCACGGTTAATGGTGCCCGGGGCGCACCCCAAAAAGCAGTTTTAGCAGCTTTATTGTTGGACGTTTCCTTTGCCGTGGTTTTTTCGGAAAATAATGATAGTCTTCTCACTGTTGCATCTTCAGCACTGGACTTATTAAAAGCTAAAATTATGTTGCCGTCAGGCAGCAGTGCTGCTTGGATAGATGAGTTATTATTCGGCAAGTCAATTGCCTTAGGTGGCGTCCAACTGCTGCCATCATTAGAAAAAGAACGGTAGATGTTATCAGCCCAGCGACTTCTAAAAAAGCCTACATATCCCGCGTTATTTTGCAGCTTGACAATACTCATTTGAACGCAGCCCTGACTATCAGGGACTTCGTATTCTTTCCAAGTTTGTCCGCTATCCTGCGAAACCCGGACGCAACTGTAATCATAACTGCCATCCCACGGTTTGCCGTCATTTTTAACCACACAATGATAAAGGGGTAAAAGCCACTCTCCATTAGCAGTTACAACTAGCGGATGACGAATAAACAGACCACTTTCACCTGGAAATAGATTACTTTGCAAGCTCCATGTTTTCCCATTATCATCTGAAACACGATATTGAATTATTGCCGTATCTTCATTTCCACCAACTTGGGAAGTGTAAAGTAGCCAAATATCGCCATCAGGTGCCGCAAATAAAACCGGATTTTGATCGGAGCGACCGGGATTGTTCGACATTGGAACCGGCTTTGACCAGCTATCTGTTCCTGCTCTCAATTCAGCCATAAAAATGGTAATGTCGTCTGTTCCTTCTTCAGTACCTGAAAACCAAGTACACAAGGTATCACCATTAGGTAATATCAATAAGTTGGAAGCATGACTTTGAATTCCGGAATCTGGCAACAACATAGTTCTGTCAAATTTAGCAGTTAAGCTTTCTTGTAATTCCATGATATTTCTGCCTTCTTTCCTAAAGAACGTAATTTATTTAAACCAAACATAATCAAACTCGAATCTCCAAAAGCACCAGCTTTAGAAATCATATTAATGCCGTCAAACTCACCACCAACAACGGTTAATAGCGGCATCCCCAAAGCAACTTCTTCTCTAATTACCGTTCCCTGTGCCTTCACAATTCTTAAAATACTTTGTGCAGTTGTGCCGCCAGTAACAAATAAGCCAGAAACAGGAAATTCTTTAATCACGCGGCGGCAAATACCTGCCAGTATCATTTGAATGGTGTTTTCCATTTCCGTACCAACTATGCCAGCCTCATTAAAACTGGTCTTGGTTTTTATTAAATCTGCCCTTTTTAGTGATGCGGAAGATACCAAGGCTAAATTTCTGCCTTTTTTTAAAATACGTACAGCCTGGTCAACGTATTCAGAATAATTTTCTGTTTTATAAATTTCATAAATCGGCAAGGCAATGATAGCCAGCCCATTTTCTTTGGCATAAAGAATCTGTTTTCTAGTTTTACTGCTGACGCTGCCAACCAAAGCAATTGCCGGTGTTGCCACGCTGCTCTTTTTGACCATTCCTTCAATTAGACCAGAGGAGCCAACCCAGAGAATTTTGCCTTTTAATCCCTGAAATAGAGCAACAATCTTGCAAAAATCCTCATCATTTTCGGTATCAAAGCCAAAGCACTTTTTGCTCAAATCCAAGTCTTTGTTAGACCGTAAATCTTTTAAAGAGTAATATTGCACGCTATTAACGCCAAAGCTTTGGGCCAAGATTGTTTCAACATTATCCAGCAATACCGGTTTAACGGGATCGCAGGCAAATTCCGTTTTGCGCAGTTCTTTGCCACTAACCAGAACTTTCTTATTAATTACCTGCCTGCCTAGCGCCGGCAAGGCTGGTGCAAAAACAACGTAATCTGGTGCAAAACGGTCGTTAATCGCTCTCAATTCAGTAACAATATTACCCCTCAAAGTCGAATCAACTTTTTTATAAACAAAATCGAACTGGTTCATATCAATTGAATTTAAGATTGTTTTTGTTTTTTCATAAGCCGTTTTTTCTGAGTCATTTCGTGTTTCCGTATCAATTACACAAGAAGTGTGGGGAACAATATTAATTGCTGAGAAAAAAACATTTACTGGCATACCTTCTTCTGTAAGCTTAACACCGGTATCATTAGCACCAGTAAAGTCATCAGCAATTATCAAAAATTTAGCCATTTTTCCACCCGCCATCAGATATTCTTTACATAGATAATCTTAAAATGATTAAGAACAAAGCTGTAATATTTTTTGTTTCACTTTTAAACACTTATCAGGGAATTAAAAATGAAGTATACTAACTCTAAAAATACGTTCAAAATTGAAACGGAGGTTATTATGACTGCTAAAATTCTCTGCATCGTTCCCTATCCCGGTTTGAGAAACAAAGTCCAACACTTTTTTAAGCAATTAACAACAGAAAATGCTGATCTGGACATTCAAATTCAAATTGAACTAGCTAATTTAGCGAATAAAAACAATTTGGCCGCTTTAGTTAAAAATAATGATTTTGACTTATTACTTTCCCGTGGTGGAACTGTCGCTTTTTTGGAAAAACAAACCAATGTACCTGTAATAGATATTGGTATTTCCCAGTACGATATTATTCGGACGATCAAAAGCATTCCCGACTTGAATGAGTCTGCTATCATTTGCTATGACGCTTTCGATCAAGCTATCTCCCAAACTTTGGCTCAATTCAATATTAAAATGACCAAATATGTAGTACAGAAAAAAATGGATATTAAAAATGCAATGGCAAAGCTTGCAGCAAGCGGTTATCACAATATAATTTGTGATTCAGGCATAATTGTCGCTTCCAACAATATCTACCACCTCAATTCTTATCTGATTGAATCTGGAGACGAAGTTGTCTATCAAGCACTTAAAACCTGTTTTCTCTTACTTAGGGAAAAGGAAACAAATATTAATTACTTCAATCTGCTTTCCGAAACCCTCGCAGCATTTCATAATTACACACTCTTTTTTGAAAAAGATAATTATTTTAACGTTCTGTTCAGCACTAATAAGAAAAAAGCCGCATTTTTGGCAAAAAAGGTGCGTAAAGCACTCAGTGGCGCCACACCGATCGTAACCTGGGCTAATTCCTCCTGGCACGTAGTAGTAACGCAGACAACCAACTTTTCAATTGCCACACTTGATTATTTAGGAAAAGCTCCATCAAGCAGTCAAACACACTTTGATGCGGACTATATCTCCTCAGTCTATTCGACCTGCTATGATAACCAGTTTTTCAAATTACTCAGACACTATTCTCACCTCCAAGCCCCCGTCGCCATAATCGGAGCGGATGGACTTGAAAAAGAATATTTAGGCAGCCTAATCTTTAAAGAAACAGACGCTGCGGCTCCAATACAGATTTCTCTGTCAGATCATGAAAGCTTAAGCAAAGCTCTTGCTGATAATGACTCGATATTCTTTGATAATCACCATCTTATTCAGATCACCGGCTTAGAGAAATTGCCAGCCTCTGACCAAAATGACTTTTTTGAATTTATCCGTAAATCGAATTTGGACGGCAGAAACAAGTTGGTTTTCTTAATTACCCAGCCTTATGGAACAAAGTTGAACATTTCTTTTCCTGATTACCTCACAGTTAACGAACTCTTTTTAAAACCTTTAAACGCAATGTCTTATGAAGTTTTTAATCAGTTGGTACACTCCATTCTCAACGATTTTAATTTAAAGACGGGTAAAACTTTTTCAGGAATTTCTGACACAGCATTAGACCATCTATCGAGTTACCCGTGGCCCCACAACTACCGCGAATTTATTCATGTTTTGACTACTGCCCTAGCAGTAGCTGACGCCCCGATTTTAAAGGGCAAAGATATTGATCTGATCTTAACTCAGCTGGCTGTGAGTGAAAAATCACAGCCAGAACAAGCGGCTTTAAAGGTAGCCAGCCCCGCACATCGAGGACTTTCTTTGCATGATATTATCGTCCAAGACATTAAACAGGCGCTCAAAGAAAATAATGGCAATAAAACCAAAACCGCTAAAGAATTAAACATTAGTCGCGCAACTTTATGGCGCTATTTAAAACGGTAAAAACTGGGTTATTATCAAACTGCTGCCAAATTATGCTGGGAATAATACACAGCACATCACGGCAACGACGGTGATATAAATTATTGTTAACGGGATAGTATAGACAAATGTTCTGCCAATTTTATAGTGTCCTTGGGCAACAGCAATACCTATGGCAGTATCCATCGGCATAATAACTGCAGCATTAGACGCAATTACGGTTGCTAAACCTGCAGCACGGGGATCAAGTCCGGAAGCAACAGCCACTGCAATAGCGATTGGCGTTAAAATCATGGTTGTTCCCATGTTCGAGCCGGTCAAGTTGGCCATGACTGTCGCAGCAAAAGCAAAGACAAAGGTAATGACCCAAATGCTGGAATTATTGCCCAGAACTCCTTGTAGTGCTGAACCAATCATTTTGGTTACGCCTTTAGCAGCCATGATATCAGCAAGACCAAACATTCCGCCTAAAAGATAGATAATGGGACTCGACATGCCCTCGCGAATTTCTTTAAAACTGATAATATTGCAGAAGTACATCAGGCCAATTCCTACTAGTGGGATAACGTAGACAATATTTCCTAATTGATTGGTAAAAAACATGGCAATTGTAGTTACAACAAAAGAAATGTAAATCAAATTTTCCTGCCATGATTTTAAGTTATCAGTCGCTTCTTCTTCCTGTTCTTTTTGATCCTGCCCCGCATCAATTTTTAATTCCTTTTTTGGTAAAACACGATACGCAATTAAGGAATAAACAAATGCAACTAAAAGTGGCACTGCACCGGCAATAATCCAAGTGCCCATACTTACTGTATGGCTGAAGCCAGCGTTAGTAATAAAATTATTTAACGCTAATACATAAACCATGGTCATACCCATAGGAATTTTACGAGCGCTAATATCGACCATTGAAGCCAGCGGCAACAGCATTTGTCCCGACGGTATGCCGCCACCTGCTGGTAAAGTTGACAAAACCAGACAAATTAATAAGGTTGCAGGTCCCGGTTCCATTACTGTCATCAGAATAACAGTGAATAATAGCAAAACTACAAATAGTGTCAGCCCACTTTTACCTTTTTGAATTTTTAACAAAAATGCCTGTAATTTATGAATGGCACGTGTCCGCGCAAAAAGTGAACTGATAATTACATATCCTGCAGTTAAGATAGTGTTATTGTTAATAAAGCCACCGTATGCTTGTTGTACGGTGGCTGTTCCAGTTAAAACCAAAATTGTACAGGCGGCAACTGGCGCAAATCCAAAATCAAACTTATCAGAAACCATTGCTACGATCATTACAGCCATTACAATTAAAACAATGTACGCTTGTGACATTTTAATGACCTCTCTCAAATAAAACATACCGGTTAATCGCTTACATTGTTTATGCTAATAAAAATCATAGCTAAACTACATTGAATATCGTCTTATTTTTAAACATTATTTACTGGATAAAAAGAAATCACTCGCAAATGAATATTTTTTGTCTTATTTTTAAACAATAAACACTAAAACAATTTAATTGGGCAATATAGAATAGGATTAAAAGTATTTTTATGAAAGAAGGTTTTTTATGACTGTTAACGAAAATACTCAGATTGATCCAGAAAAATTCGCATATCATTTTGCGACAGTTGCCAGTCAGATGAATTATTCTCAACAAGACTTAATACCTGAAGCTAAAAAATTCTTGTTAAGCTACCTGACCGCATACTACTTAATAGGTGATTTCAACACTCTAGAAGATACACAGTTCACTACCAATAAAAAATTGAGCAGTCTTTCGTTTGATGAAATGGTGGATAAGATCCAGCAACTTAATTCAAAGCAAATGCTAGATAATTAACTCAGAATTTAAGAAAGGAAAATGATATGATTTACGCTAATATTAATGATTCAACTACTACTTTCATTCGTCAAAATCAGTATCTGGATAAGGCCTTTAAATGGCTGCAAGAAACCGATTTGACCAATTTGGCTGTTGGCAGATACGATATCAGTGATGGCATTTTTGTTAAAATTCAGGAATATAATACGAAAGACGAAAAAAAGGGTCGCTTTGAAAATCATCAAACGCACCTTGATTTTCATTATTTAATTAAGGGTGCAGAAATAACAAGGGTAACTAAACCTGACGGCCTGACTGAAATAGATAATGCACTTGCCAGTCCGGATGACGTGGCGCATTATCAGCGCTTCACTGGTCCGGCAACTTCAATTTGCTTACATCCTGGAGATTATATTATTTTATTTCCTGAAGATGCTCATGAAGCTTGCTTAGATTTAGACGTTAATGAAAAGCCATGTAAAAAGGCGGTTATCAAGGTGCCAATTAAGTTGGTACAATAATTTATTAGACAAAAAGGGCTCCGAAAGCGACCATGCTTTTGGAGCCCTTTAATATTTTGTACTTAAAAAACTGTTATCAATTATAAATCAGCTAAATTCTTTTTCTTAGGAGCATCCTTAGGACTATTAGCGTCCTGCTCTTTATAACCAAAGAAGTAGGTCAAGGCAAATGCAGCAACAATTGTCACAATGGAGGCAATCCAGAAGTTCAACAGGTTATTAGGATTGCCTTGCCCAGCTTTAGGCACAAAGGATGGAAATCCGATTAAACTGCCAGTAAAGCCATACATATCAACTTTAAGCAGACCGTTTACCAGACCACCAATGGCAGCACCAAGACTTGAAGTCATGAATACACGACCATACTTTAAGTTAACACCGTACATTGCCGGCTCAGTGATACCAACAGCGGCGGAAATAGCAGCACTTAAAGATAATCCCTTTAAGTCAGGATTATGCTTAGTCTTAAACCAAACGGCCAGGGCACCAGCACCTTGTGCAATCATAGTTACTGAAACAATACCGTTTAAAATACTATGTCCCGTTGCAGCAATATCATTCGCAATAATTGGCACTACTGCCCAGTGCAGTCCGAAGATAACGAGTATCTGGTAAAGACCACCGATGATCAAACCGGAAAGTGCAGTATTGACAGTTAAGAGCCATTGCAATACTTTGGCAATTCCCGTAGAAATAAATGAAATTACGGGTCCTACAATAATTAAGACTGTCATCCCTACTAAAAAGATTTCTACTAGCGGAGTAAAAATTTGTCTTAATGTGACTGGCATCCACTTTTTAATCCACGGTTCAATCTTAGCAGCCATCCAAGCCGCAAAAATCATTGGGAAAATCGAATAAGTATATTGCGGAATATGAATTGGAATACCAAAGAAATTGGCATTAATACCAACGCCAGCTAAGTAGTAACTAAATTTACCGCTGGCATAAATCTTTACTAAATCAGGATAAATTAGAAAGCCGCCGATAATAGAAACAACTACCGGGTTAGAACCTAATCTTTGAGCAGCAGTAAAGCCAACGATTAAAGGCAGGAAGTAAAACGACGCATCCCCCATCGCATTGATAATAGTGTAAGTTGGAGAAGCCGTAGACATGTGGCAAAAGTTAGTTAAAATGTTGAGAATACCTTTTAACATACCGCTGGCGGCCAGCAAGCCAATTACAGGCATCATAGAGCCGGTAATTACACCTATTAACTGGAAGAAACCATTTTTAATCTTGCCACCAATAGATTGATTAGTCTCTGGAGCAGGAGCAGCAGTTGCAGTCTCACCCTGTCCCGCGTATTTTGGCCCAAGTAGTTTGATTAATTCATCATAAACGTCTTCTACCGTTTGACCAATCACTATCTGATATTGGTTATTTGCACGGGTAACATCTATTACTCCTTTAATGTTGTTAACCTCGTCATCCTGCGGAATACTATTATCATTTAAGGTAAAGCGCAAACGAGTAAAGCAGTGCATAACACTTTTAACATTATCAGCGCCACCAACTGCCTTAACAATTTCACGAGCTGTAGTTTGGTATTTATTTTCTTTTTTGTTAGCTGCAACCGGTGCTGACTTAGTCTGTTTCAATGTAATAGTGGCTGCTGATTCACCGGCAGACTTAGTGCCCAGAGCAAGATCGATACCAGCTAAAATATCAGCGGTATTAGTAATCGCCAGAATGACGGTGTCATCTTTTTGGGCATCTTTAATTGCCTGCAGATCCATTGTCCCTAATTGCTGCCCTGCTTTTACTTCAGAGCCGGCTGCCACTTGCAAATCAAACGGTTTGCCGTCAAGTTCAACGGTATCTATACCTAAGTGAATCATCACTTCCACACCATCTGCAGTTTGCAAACCAAGTGCGTGCTTTGTTTTAGCAACCATTACCACCTTACCGGTTACAGGCGAAACTATTTCTCCTGCACTAGGTTTAACAGCAAAGCCTTCCCCCAATTTTTTCTGAGAAAAAACCGGATCATTAACATCTTCAAGATTAATGACCTGACCGGCAACAGGTGCCAGTATTTTAATCGTATTACTCATAATTAAACCTCCATGAAATTACTGCATAATGGGTCGTCATATATTGATAACGCTTTCCTAAAAATTATAGTTCTTGTATAGACAAGTGTCAACATTTTGATTATTATACTGTTGTAATAGTATTTTTTATATTTATTAACTATACTAGACAGGTTATAATTTTAAGCAAGGTGGTATGATTAAATAAAAAAAGGTGGATCTTTAATAATGGCAGTTAAGTATATCCAAATTGCAGCTGATTTAGCGAATAAAATTAAACACGAGCAATATGCAGCCGGTGATTTTTTACCAAGCGAACCGACATTATCACAGTTATATAATGTTTCACGTGAAACAATTAGGAAAGCTTTGACTGAACTGGCAGATGCCGGTTTAATTCAAAAAATACAGGGTAAAGGTTCAGTGGTTATTAATGCCGCTCGCATTGCCTTCCCAGTTTCTAATATTGAATCTTTTGACGAACTTAACAAGCAAAAACAAATGCACGCAGCAACTAAAATTATTGAGTTAAAAGATGCACGTGTGCCGTTTACCATCAGTAAACATTTATCCTTAACAGAAACTGCTGCTACTTATGTAAAACGTTTGCGCCTGATCAATCATGAACCAATAGTAGTTGACGAAGATTATATTTTAAAAAAATACGTGCCCCAAATTTCGCCGCAGCAGGCACAAAGCTCGTTATACCACTATTTTGAGCATGATTTAGGGCTTGAAATTGATTATGCCACTAAAACTATTACGGTAGAGCCAGCTAGTGCAAGTGTAATCAAACAGTTGCAGCTTACCAATACCAATTTAGTCGTAGTAATACGCAGTTTAACTTACTTAAAAGACACATCTTTTTTTCAGTACACTATTTCGCAACATCGGCCTGATAAATTTAAGTTTGTAGACTTTGCACACAGGAAAAACAAAAATGGGGGTCTTATTCTATGAGTTTGGCAGATAAAGTTATTTATCAAATTTATCCCAAATCGTTTTATGACAGTAATGGTGACGGTATCGGGGACTTAAGGGGGATTATTCAGAAAATTCCTTATTTAAAGAAACTAAATATTGATATGATTTGGTTCAATCCTTTTTTTGTATCTCCCCAAAATGATAATGGTTATGATATTGCCGATTATTATGGTATTGATCCGTTATTTGGCACAATGGCTGATTTTGAAGAATTAGTCGCTAAGCTTGCACAAAACCATATTGGTGTGATGCTTGATATGGTATTAAATCACTGCTCCACTGATCATATTTGGTTTAAAAAAGCTTTAGCCGGGGACGAATATTATCAAAAATTTTTCTACATTAGAAAGCCTAAAGCAGATGGCAGTTTGCCTAACAACTGGACATCTAAATTTGGTGGTTCCGCTTGGGCACCATTTGGTAAAACCGGCAAATACTACCTTCATTTATATGATAAAACTCAAGCCGATCTCGACTGGCATAATCCAGCAGTTAGAACAGAACTCTTTAAAGTAGTTAATTTCTGGCGTGACAAAGGGGTTAAAGGCTTTCGCTTTGACGTGATTAACGTTATTGGCAAAGATGAACAGCTTACTGACGCGCCTAAAAACACTGCCAGCAAGTTAATGTATACGGATCAACCGGTAGTCCACCAATATCTAAAAGAATTAAATCAGAAGACTTTTGGTCAGGAACCCGATACCATTACAGTGGGTGAAATGTCATCAACGACCATTGCTAATTCTGTTGCTTACACTAAAAAAGAAAATCATGAACTTTCAATGGTTTTCACTTTTCATCATCTAAAAGTTGATTATCAAAATGGACAAAAATGGACCAAGATTCCCTTTGATTTTTCTGCTTTAAAGAAGGCCCTAAATGACTGGCAAGTAGGAATGAGTCAAGGCGGCGGCTGGAATGCTCTGTTTTGGAATAATCATGACCAGCCCTGGGCTCTGAGCCGTTTTGGTGATCCCGTACATTTTCGGGAAAAATCGGCTGAAATGCTGGCTACTGCGCTGCACCTTTTACGCGGTACTCCGTATATTTATCAAGGCGAAGAAATCGGCATGATTAATCCTAACTACCAGAAGATAACCGATTATGTGGATGTAGAAACACTTAATGCTTATGATGACCTTAAAAAACAAGGCTTAAGTGACGCCAAAGCTCTGACAATTATTCAAGCGAAGTCTCGTGATAACAGCAGAACGCCAATGCACTGGGATGATAGTGTTAATGCCGGCTTTACTACTGGTACTCCCTGGCTGAAGCCCAGAGATCAAGAACAAATTAACGTGGCGGCTGAACTTGATCATGGTGAAATTTTCCCCTATTATCAAAAGCTGATTTACTTGAGAAAACATTATCCCATTATCGCTAAGGGAAGCTATGAACCCATTGATTTGGATCACCCGCAAATTTTTGCTTATTGCAGACTTTATCAAGGACAAACCTTACTAGTAATAAATAATTTTTACGGGCAAAAAGTAACCTACGATTTACCTGGTTCTTATCAAGGACAAAAAACGCAAACTATAATTAGCAACTATAATAGGAATTTAAGCGCAGTACCAAAGACTTTGGTTTTACAGCCTTATGAATCGCTGGCTTTGTTAATATAGCTAAAAGAATGACTTCTTTTGCTATGAAAATCTAACATAGAAAATACTGCAGTCAAAAAATTACCATCAGAATTTAAGATGAATTGCTCATGTAGCACTATTATTAATTTGAATAAAAATGAGGTGACTTAAAAATACTATTTAAGTCACTTCATTTTATATATAAGTAATACGCTTCTGCTTGATACGCCAAGCAAACCTAACCAAAATAGTTGGTTTAGCTCAATCAATTTTATATCTCTTATAAATTAAAAGTATAGTTACTCTTGATTTAACAAGATACTGCCTGACGCATTCTCTTAAATGCAATATCAATATCATCTGTATCTGCCGCCTGTAGCATTTGGCTAAGATTACCTTGAAAAACACACTTTTTGTTGCCAACGAATACAATGTGCGCCTGCAAAGAGTTTAATTTAGCCAACTGGTGCAAAGTCATAATTACTTTTTTCTTTTTCTCAACAACTAAAGATTCAACTAAGTCTAAAATCAAATTTTCAATATAACTATCAATTCCACTAAGAGGTTCATCGAACAAATATAATTCCCGCTCCATTATACTAGTACAATAAACCATGACAGATTGATATTCTCCACCGGATAAAGACCTTAGTTTAGTATTTATTAATTCCTTTATGATCTCATTATAAAAACTAACTTGTGCATTAGTGACTGCAACAGTATGATCATTCATCGATTTAAAAAAATTTATTACTTGTTTTACTGTCAGTTCATCAAAGAAAGACATGTTTTGAAATTTATAAATAATATTAGGCATAGAAGGAAAATCTATCATAGCTGTAGCAGGACGATCAATAAAGCCGTAAATTAGATTAAGTAAAGTCGTTTTACCAGCACCATTACCGCCAATTATTACATTTAACTGATCGGCAATAAATTTTGCGTTAAAATCGGCAAAGATTTCTTTATTTTTATAAGAAAAGTTCAAATGCTTAATTTCCATATTGTCTCCTTACAACTATTTTTCAAAAACTGTAGAAATATTTTGTTTCGCAATAAAAATCATCCCAAATACGACATAAATTAGAATAACGATCAACAAATTAACAAGAGTAGCCCAATTTACTCTAGAAAACATCATTTGCATTATTACTTCATACCCCTTCATTAGGTATTTAACAGGTGTACATAGCAATAACAAATTTAATATTTTGTTTTTTGCTTCAACAGCTGACACCATGAATGAGGCCAAAATAATCAATGTAATAACAATATTGTAAGTTTGCAACTTTAATTTTGTTGTTAACAAAAAATACAAGCCCATAGTTAAAGGCAAAACCAACACAGTCGCAGCTATGATAGTGGTTAACAGTAAATAACCCAGATAGGCAAAAGACTTAAACATTAGTGCGGTAATTAAGTTAAATAGAAATAATTCTATTATTAAAAACGTCCATTGCGATAAAAATTGACTAATCAGTACTAGATACTTTGAATTGGTCACCATGTAAATAACTTTATAATAACCATAATCACGATACTCAACCATTGCCAGAATCACTGAATTTAGAGTAGTTGTTAAGGCAATATAGGCAAAATAGTAAGCACTTGCGCTAATTAGTTTATCCTTACTGACAGTATAATTATTAATCAAGACCGGAGCATTAGATATAGCAAAATATATAACTGGAAAGACAATGTTAAACATTAATGCAATTTTGTTGCTAAAAGCATTAATAAGAAAAATCTTGTAGAGCGCATAAAACTTTTTTTTCATAGAAATCTCCGTGAATATTACCTAACATTTTTGAAACAGTTTAAACTTATCGCCTAAAAGATTTAACCCCAATTTAGCTAAGAATCAAAACTCAGATAATTTTCATTTGAAATAGATTCTCAATCTAGCAGCAATAGTCAGTTTACTATTAGCCTTCACTGTACGATAAATTATGAAAATTATATGTTATTTTACCATAATGGTCAATTAAATCTCATATTTTTATTATTTAAGGTTCTAAAAAACTTGCTAAAAAGGCCGCATAATAATATTAGGTAGTCCAACCTGATAATGCCAATTTAATTCACCAGGACAAATTTGATAATCATACTAAAGCTGACAGTATCTTGCTTAGATAATTTAGTCACAAAAATACCCCCAAATTTGTTTTAAATTTGGGGGTCATATCAATTGGGATAAAATTTTTTCTGTGATTCCAGTGGAATCGCTAAACTATTTATACATTTATATTTTAGCATAAGTTGCTTAAACATGCTCTAGATCCACAAGGCTAAATTTTAGCCTTATTTACAATCAGACAACTAAAAATTACCGATTAAAAGAGTAGGAATATTAGCAAAAACTTTGTTATCAATCCATTGCTTCAATTGAATAATTGATTCTTGATACAATCGAGTCTTACTTTGATTAAGTGAAGACAGCGGAAGAGAATTCCATTTACACATAATTATTGACACTCCCAATTAAAAGGTAAAATATGTTTAAAAAGTAAAATAACAATTTTTAAAGTTGCGGGTCTCAATCATTTTTCAACCAATAAATTTAATTATTATTTTTTAGGAATGTATCATAATATCAAATTAAATATAAATTTTAAGCCTTGCCATCTTGTTGTCTATCTTCATAAGAGGCTGCTACATCAGCTTTTAGCTTTTCACCAAAAAAGGACAAACGACATGCAGCCATTTGTCCTTTTAAACTGTTTATTATTTAGTTTGATAGTCATCAACTATGGTCTTAATATCCTTTTTATATACCAGCTTTTCAGTATCAATTATATCCTAATCCTTTACTCTATTTGCTTCATTCAGCCAGTAAATTCTGCCGTCATCCGTTCTGTTCAAAAAATGATTCTCAATTAGGTCTCGTCTTCTAGTAACATAGTCTGACACAAAGTGCATTAAAATCAGGTTCACTTCCTGCTCAGAATATTTTTTAGCTGGTTCAAATTTAGTTGCCAAATATTGTAAAATCAACAGCCGGTTTTTAGCCTTACCAGGCCAAACTTTAACAACTCCATCATTATCAACATAGCGCATTAATACTTCTTTATTCTTCATTTTCTCCATTTAAATTAATTATCCGATCAAATAATGATTTTTCAGCGGCAGAAATTTTATGAGCCACTTCAATTACTGCCAAATTAGGCTTTTTTAATAACGTTTTATGAATTGCAAGTGACAGTTCTGGATCAAGCGCGCTAGTAGCTTCATCAGCGAGCAATACAGGACGTTCAGACAAAAAAGCACGTGCAATTTCAATTCTTTGGATTTGTCCTCCGGATAAATTTGCCCCCTTTTCACCAACCTGATAATCCCAGCCTTTTTCATCCACGAGTTCAGTTAGTCCCGCCGATTCAACTGCTTTAGCCAAACTTTCTGGAGAAGCTTTCCGCCCCAGTAAAATATTAAACTTAATTGTATCATCAAAGATAAACGGCTTTTGGTTAACGTAACTGAAATTATCGTGGGCTTTGGTCCAGTTGCCAGTGACATCTTCACCATCAATATAAACATGACCTTCACTAGGTTTAATTTTACCCAACATTAAATTTAACAACGTAGTCTTTCCCCAACCACTTGGTGCCATAAGCAAGATTTTTTCATTAGGTGCTACAGCAAGATTAAGATGAGTGAAAATTTCTCTGCCACCTTGACTGTATGTTGCATCTTCAACTTTCAAACCAGTAAATTTACCAGTTTTTGCATTTTTAGTACTGTCAGCTGAAAAAGACAGAGCCTGCTCTACTTTATCCCACATCGGCTTAGTAGACTTGATTGCATTCAATTGTTCAAAAATATTAACTATCGGGTTAATAAATTCATTAGATAGTTGCACTATCATAATTAAAGTACCAACACCAATTTGACCTTGCAGCATTAAAATGGCACCTACTAGAAATGGTAATATAAAGCTAAAAATATCCGCAAAAGCCATAATAACTTCTCCCGCAGCGGCTTGTGTGAAGTTTAAGTTCTTTAATGCTTCTTCCATTCTCTTGGCACTATTAACGACTTTAACAATAGTCGAACTTTGGGCATCGTATAAGCCGACAGTTTGCGCCCCGTTTAATCCGTCATTCACACTTTGGGTGTATGCGACGTTGTTCGTTTCCCAAACTTTTGCTTTAGCTTGAATTGTTTTGGTAAATGCTCTTTGCACTAGTCCAGGAATCAAAGTTGTTACCATAAAAATTAAAGTTAAAATCCAAGAATTGATTAAACCAACCACAACTGACAGTAGAAAAGAAGCTAATTCTGCAATGATCATTAGTTCATTTGTAGTCTTAGACGTTTCAATTTGTTTCAGATCGTTGGTCATCAGACTTAAACCATCCTTTTGTGAGTCACTACGCTGTTCAATCAGATAGCTCATCGTTTTCTCTTTAAGATAAACATTAACATCTTGAATAATAGCGCATTTGATATAGCGGTATACAAAGTTGGACAGCATAATGATTAAGATGGTTGCAGTACCAATACCGGCAATTTTAATTAAATTAGCACTATTACCCTGACGGTACTGCGCTGAATTTAACATGATCTTAGTGACATACGCAATTACCACATTGCCAAATGCACTGATCATTGCTAAAAGTGTGTAGGCACCAAGTTTCCATTTAGGTGCAAATTTTAACGAAGATTGCATTTTGTTACTCCTTTTTTACTATTAAAAACCGTTGTAATGTTTTAAATTAAGCATATTAAAGCATGAATTATTTTTGAGATTTTTTTACTTCTCATATATGAGAAAAAAGTGCCATAATATCTTAAAAAGGACAAAAACATCATGCAATCAGGGAATGAATTTAAACAGTTAAGAAAAATGCAGCATATTACCCTTAAAGAAGCTGCCGCAGGCATTTGTTCCATTCAAATGCTTTCCCGCTGGGAAAATAATCAAGGACACATGGATTTTAACCGCGTTCTCAAACTGTGTGAAAAGCTTAATTTATCAGCAACTGAATATATTGCACTTGCTAAACTCGACCCACAGGATCATATTGCCCAAGTTTTAGAAGAGTCTTGGAGTAACCACGACAAAGACTATTTGGAAAAACTGGCTCAAGCGGCTTTAAACAAATATCAATTAAGTCAAGATCCTTTTGACTTGGACTATGCAGCAATTGCCTGCAGTTTGTATTATAAGAGTTCTCAGCACAATATTTTTCCTATCACTCAACAAAATGAGTTAAACCGCCAATTAAATAAAGTAACGTTTTGGGGCATGAATTTCTCTCACTCTTTGCCAACATCATTCCTATTATTAGTCCCAGAATTATCTATCAGACCGCTGCTCAAATCAGCAACAATATTTCCTTTATTAAAAAAGCGGGAGAAAACACCTTTCATTTCGGTATAGCAGCACTTTTTGAAGCAGTCATTGGCTTAATTACCAGAAATCAATTTAAACTTGCAGACCAACTACTTACACGAATAAATCAGATTGACTTGCCTGATAATGAAATGCTGCTAATCGTTGGCCGCAATTTCCTAAACGCCATTTTGACATTTCACAATACTGCCAATGATACGGTTGCTATTTCGATTATTCACTTTTTAACTAGTATGAATATGCAGACTACGGCTACTTATTTTTTAAAGATATTAAACCAGGTTAGAAAATTTTAATTATAGAACTTGTTAAATAAGTCCTCGATATCAATTCTTTCAACTGAATATTGAATATCAGCGTCAACTAACTCCGTTAAAATTTGCGTTAGCTTTTCCTGCCCGATTTTTGCTAAAGGTAACAAGATCAAGTTATTGGGCAAAGTTTCGAAATCATATCCGGAAAGTATTTTTACTGCTTTAGGACTGGACTGCATTTTCAAATAACGATTATGTTGTTCTTTATTATCTAAATCTTCAATTATTTGACCGTGACCCATAAACAAAACCCTGTCTGCATACTCCTGTAAGTTGGACAAAAGGTGTGAAGCCATAATAATCAGCTTATTCTCACCCTTTAGATCGAGAAGCATGTGCGAAATTAAAGCTACATTCTGCGGATCAAGCCCATTCATTACTTCATCTAAAAGCATTACAGGAGAGTTAGCCGCTACTACCATCGCAAAACAAAGCCGCTGCTTCATTCCTAATGAATAAGTTTCAACCTTGTGGCCAACATAGTCTGCCATTTGCAAGTCAGTAATTATTTGCTCGACGGGCTTTTCAGAATTATGCCAAAGATCGGCGTACAAGTTAAGATGGTCCCTTCCCGTCATAAAAGGAAAAAGGTCGTTTTGCTCAGGAAAGGAACAAATTTCTTGGTGCAATTTAATCGTATCTTTTTGAGTCTGATAACGCGTACCTTCATACTCAATGAAGCCTTTTTGCGGGGTCAAATTGTGCAAAATGACATTAATTAAAGTTGATTTACCCGTTCCGTTAGGTGCAACCAAACCCACTATTTCTCCCTGTTTGAATTGCAAGTTTATATCATCTAAAACAACATTTTTGCCAAAAACTAATGTAACATCTTTTAAATTTAGCATTTTAATCACCACGCTTAACTAAAGGTATACTTTTAATTTGAGTGAACAAAAATAATAATATTTCAATTGTAAGTGCCAGGTAAAGCAGCGGTTTGATACCCGCAGTAAAACCCCAGCCAGGTACATCCATTAAATATGCCAGATTCCCCGTTGTACTATCGCCAATAGAGAAATACGTCATAGGCAGCTTTTCTAAAACTGGATAAACAAAACCCATTCCTAGCGAAAAGTAAAGCATTTTCGCACTAATGGCAAACAAACTACTAAGTATTCCAGCAACATATTCATTACGTAAAACTATCGATAACAAAATTGTAAGCCTTATAAAAATAAAAGTGATAATGACGGCAAATATCATAAACTGCAAATAATACATACCCAATGTTTCTGTTCTGAAAGTAGATTTAAAGTTTATTTGTCCTAAATAATCAACCGTATTCAACTTTAGTGAGCCTAAGCCATACTTGGGGGCAATGCAGAAAAGAGCAATTATGCCTGCTACAACGAAATTTAGCAAAACTCCTACCTCAACGGCTCCGGTCTTCAGCCATAAAATCGTGCGCTTAGTTAAAGGAATATTTTCTAAAACAGTGTAATATTTGCGGTCATTAGTCACAATATCAGCAGTAAAGAAACATACCATCACCACTAGTAATAATACCGTCCAGCCCGAAAGAGAATTTTGAATTACTTGTAAAGCGGTTCGTTCTTCCAGAATATTTTTATTTAATGGTGTTTTTTTATATTTATTACTCTCTAAAAGTGCGTTATACAAGTGAAGGGTCCGTTGATAGCCATAATGTCCCTCCAATATATAACTTTCATTTTTATTATATGCAGCTGGGTATAAAAAAGCCCGATTACTTTTTTCAAAAATTAAATCGTCTACATACTTGTAGTGCATACTAGCATAGCGGGCATAGGCGTTCATATCATTTTTCTTTAAAGCACCTAGCAATTTGCGGTCGTATGCTAAAACTTTTGGATAAGTGTATACAGCATCAATTGCTCCTCTACTAGGAGAATAATGATATCCCGGCTTGCGCGCAAGTACGAACTCCTTACGCGCTGCTTTAAGAAAGGCTTTATAGTCAATATATTCTTTTTGAATTGGCCGGGGATCGACTTGTTCAATTACCGTATGGTTAGGCACGGAAACCAAGCCAAAATAAAGCGACAAAACTATAGTGATAATAAATAAACCGACATTTTTAGGATTAACTAGGAACGCCTTTAATTGAAAAAGAAAATAACGCCATTTCATCTTTGTGTTCCTCCCTTATTGATTAAATATCTAAATCCTGCAACTAATATCAAAGACCAGATTAATAAAATGATAGCTCCCGTTACCAAATTTAAACCGGCAAGGCCCGTTTTGCTTGCTACAGTACCATTAAGAACATTATTAACATTAAGATACTCGGATGGCAGCCAGACAATAAACTTAGAGAGCTGATTAGACGCATAGGATAAAACATATAGCGCAATCCCAATAAATATGCTTAAGTAAACATTCTTAGTTAATTGATTTAAAAATAACGTCAAACTAGTAACAAAAATGACTAATACTGCCGTATAAAGTAAAAAGTAGATACAATCCAGCCATACAGGGATTGCTCTAATTTTATTGAAATAAAAAACATTGGGGTAATTCAAACTCCGAAAACCGTTCCGAAAACCCGCGAAAAGATATGCCCCAATTAAGCCGATAAGTATGGGAATCAAGACTAAAACCAGATTAATCAGGATTTTGCCTTTCACTTCGTCTTCTACACGATACGGAATATTGCGTAAAACCGTATCATGGTCTAGTTTGATCATCCATACATCACTAGATATCAGCAAAACATAAAAGAAAATAAAAACAGCTACAAAATTTAAAATATAAATCAAATATGTTACAGATGACTTAGAATTCATCGCTGCTGGTATGTGGTGGCGGTAAAGGTATTTGTAAGTCACCAGCCTTTGATGTAATTGATACTTTGGTGGCACATTTAAAGTGCTGGCTCCCAAATAATTATTACGGTAACCCTTTAGCATGGTTTGAAATAAGTTGATTGAACTCTCTAAATAGGTTTGCGGTGTATTAAGGACTTCTCCATTTTGTAAACCGTCAATACAAGCTTCTTGCTTATTTAGATTATAATACGTTTCTTTATATTCTTTTTTATGTAATGAATTACTATCAAAATAACTAATATTAATCTCAAGTGAATCATGGTATGACCTCCATTGTCGGTAATTATCTCCCAGATTTTGAGCTTCAATCACTAGGACAAAGAGAATCATAAATAAAACTAGTGCTCCCATTAGCAAAATATTTTTCTTAGATTTCCGTGTAATATTAAAATTTGCTTTAAAATATGTTCTTTTCATAAAAATACCGCCTGACTTTATGAAACTTACCAGTGACTGTTAAAAGTTATTGATAATAATATTATCATATTTTTATCAGCTTAAACATAGAACACTTTGACACCAGCAACGTCACTAACATGAAGGAAATGTTTGCTTTATGCCAAAGTTTAACCACATTAGATCTCAGCGATTTTAACATCGAAAAAACGACTATAAAAACCACACACCAAAAAACAGCCGCCAAACTGCATTTAGCGGCTGCTGAACAAACCAACACCAATCAAAAAAGTCATCAATTTAATGTAAATAGGCACATTATTACTAAAAAGCAAAATGCACACGGCACCAAAAATCATGCTAGGCAATTAGCACAAACAGGGGAAAACAAAAAGTCTAATTTCTTGCTGGTAATTATTGGTGTGCTAATCACCATAACAGTTGCTGCGATCAAATGGTTTAAAAGAAAACAGCCAGCAGAATAAAAAACAAGTTCATAATTGAACTTGTTTTTTTAACTTAGTAAACTACTTGCCAATTAATAGTTCTGGAAAATCTCTCGCCGGGAACTAATGTAAAGGAAGATAGGCTATAGTCACTTTCAGGAGCGGCTTGTGCCTCCAATGTTATACCATCATGCCTGCCGATATTTTTAGCGGCACCCTGATGGTTAAAAGTATTCGCGCTAAAAACAACTACTGCTTGTGCATCCGTAGACATGATTAACTTCCTGTTCGTTTTGGTAGAAGACAAGACAGCCGCTGGCTCATAACCATTAAGAATGAAGGGATGATCTAACCCATTACGATTTTTAATTTGTGGTTCTGCTGTAGAATTTATGATAGCACCTAATCTCTTAGGCTTGCGAAAATCAAACACAGTATCAGCTACCTTTGCCATTCCCGTAATAGGCATAGTTGCATCATCAACTGGTACATAATAATCAGCGTTAAGCTGTAAATTTAAATCTTCAACATTACTCTGTGGACCATCCAACCTGAAAAATGTGTGGTTGGTAGGGTTAAACAAAGTCGTTTTATCCGTAAAAGCAGTGATATTATAATTCAGATTATTATCATTATCTAACTGGTAAGTAGCAATAATCTTCATATTTCCCGGGTAATTATTTTCTCCATCAGGATCAAATAGAATTAACTGTACACTAGCCGTATCTTTATCACTAGTTACTTTAAAATCCCATGGTTTGTTATCAAAACCTACTTCTCCACCACCATGAAGTGAATTCTGTCCGTCATTTAATTTAAATTGGGTAATTTGGTTTCCGTGTTGCCATTTACCATCCTTAATGCGACCTGCAACTCTGCCAACTGTCCCACCTAAGAAATTTCTTTCTTTAGCGTAATCTTTGGGAGTTGCAAGAGACATAATAATGTTTTCCCATTTATTATTGCCTGTGGGAATTTCCAACTTTTCTAAAGTAGCACCATAATTAAGAACTGTAGCTCTAACATTGTGCTCATTAATCAAAGTTATCTCACAAAGGTCCTTGTCATTCATTCTGTCATATTTCTGTACTAAGGTTTTCATTTAAACTACCTCCTTTACTATCTAGATAGTTAAAATTAAATCATTTAATATTGATAACTGTCCATGAATTTCTAGGTAAATTAATTTTCAACTTTTTTTGTTGCAAATCTAGCTTAATACTATCATTATCATTCAAAATGACGCGACTATTATTTTCAGCAGTATTTTGCGCGTAAAAATTGTCATCATGCAGTGTTTGCGCCTTAACAATCTCCGAATACTTATGATCAGCCGGTAAAGCTATTTTATAATTAATATCTTCATCTGTTGAGCGATTGACGATAAAGATAGCTAAGGAATTATTCGCGCAATAGACACTCACTGAGTCAATGACGTCAATCGTGCCATATTTTTCATTCTCGAGTTTAGGAAAATCAAATACTTCTGTTAGCACCCGTCCGTTTTTGGTCAAAGAAGCTGTTTCAGCAAACGGATAGAAGGTGGTTTGGCGGTAAGCAGGAGCATGAGCTGGCGCCATAATGGGTCCAATCACATTAACCAGTTGGGCAATGGATGCAGCTTTTACCCGATCAGCATGTTTCAACAAAGTGATTAAAAAATCTCCTACTACAACTGCATCAGTTACTGTATAAATATCTTCCAGTAAATGTGGTGCAACCGGCCAATTATTTAGACCTTCTGGAACTTTGCTTGGCTCTGATCCTTGATACCATACATTCCATTCATCAAAAGAAATATTAACTTCATGATTAGACCTTAACTTAGCTTTGCTGGCGTCAATACAAGAAACGACCTCATCAATAAAACGATCCATATCAACAGCTGAACCCAAAAAAGTAGCTAATTTACCGGGATCAGCGTGGTAATAGGCATGACAGGAAACAAAATCAATCTCATCATAAGCATATTGCAATAAAGTTTCTTCCCATTCACCAAAGGTTGCCATCCCGTGATTAGAAGAACCACAACCGATAAGTTCCAAATGAGGGTCCATTTGTCTCATACCTGCAGCCACTCTTGCCACTTTTTTGGCATATTCAACTTGATCCAAATGACCGAGCTGCCACTTACCGTCCATCTCATTTCCTAAATAAAATAAACGAATATTAAAGGGCTTTTGGGCACCATTTTTTATTCTCTGGTCTGCTAAAGCAGTACCGCTGGGAATATTGGCATACTCTAAAAAGTCGAGTGCACTTTGTAAACCGCGCGTACCCATATTTAACGCGGCCATAAGTTCTAAATTGCCTGCCTTTTGTAGCCATCTTTCCATTTCATGCAAGCCAAATTGATTAGTTTCTGTAGAATGCCAAGCTAAATCTAGTCGTCGTGGGCGCTTATCCTTTGGTCCTACGCCATCTTCCCACTTATAGCCAGAAACAAAATTTCCTCCCGGCCACCTAACAGTCGTTATCCCCAGTTCTTTTACCAGCTCTATAACATCTGTCCTAAAGCCTTCTTCATCAGCATATTCTGAATCTGGATCATAAAGTCCGCCGTAGACACCTCTACCAAGCTGTTCTATCAAAGTACCAAACACTCTTGGCTCAACTTTGCCTACAATCGCGTTATCATCAATCTTCGAACTAGCTTCCAACATCTTTTCTCCCTCATCAGTTTAAAAATCAAATTTATTTTCTTCTAAATGGAGTAGTTTTACCAAAACAGTAATGCCTAAAAAACCAATAAAGGCAGCCATTGCTACATCAGAAAGATAATGTTTTTCCATGACCATTCTGGAAAAACCACCGATAATTAAATAGGTAAAACCAATATATTTCCAAATTTTTTTCCATTTTGCGTTATTGGTATTAACAAACAGCGAAAAATAAAGTGCCATACTAAAGCACCTGGTATGACCCGATGGAAAAGATGCAAAATCATCAGAACCTAACATGCCGTTGACCATAAACCATGATTTAAACGGTTCGTTTTTAGTCAAATTCATAAATGGACGCGGTCTGCTGACAATATTTTTAATTTGATTAAGTATTTCACCTGTTGCCGTATCGATTACAATTCCAGCTAATCCAACGATTACTAGTCTTGCAAGATCACGGTCACTGACTTTTTGGAGCCAAACCAGCTGCACGGTTTTATGAATGAGATAAAAAGCAATGATATATAGCACAACAAAATAGAGTTCTTTATTAGTAACTATGAATGAATAGTCATTGCCAGCACCTACCGGCAAGTTTTTAGCAGCATTAGCAAATGCTTGTCCCATTTGACTTCTGGCTTCGATAAAAAAATCCCAGGTTTTGGTTAAACCAAACATAAAACTAAAAAGCAGCGTCATATATTTCAACAGACGATTTTGCAGTCTGGTTCCTTTTTGGAAAATGACTTCTGCTCCTAAAAAACACAGCACTACATTGGGAAAAGCACCCATATCTTGGATAATAGCTGCCCACCATTCATTCTGGTTTCCCACTAACTGAGAAAGTGGTTGATCCCAAACAGTACCAATAACAAATAATATTAAAATGACAATCAGGGTAACGGTAATTGTTTTTTGGGAAAAAACTTTGTAATCTGACCCCAATTCCTGCTCAGTATCCATAATTAATCAATAACTTTTTTAACCTTTCTAGACTTCAATTATTAACTCTTTTGCCAATGGTTGGTTGCCATGATAGGGAATTATTGCCAACTGCTTTTGTCTGTTATCTTTGACGTAAATACTAGTTTTAAACGTAGTAGCAAGATAATGTTTTTCTTGACCGCATTCTTTTACGACATAAAATTCTGCACCCTTAACTTCTGGCCAAGATAAATGAATCATACCAATGCGCTGGTCAATAATTGGTCTTAAATCTTGCTTAAACTCTTTTAACTCAAAGTATTCTGCACCGATAATACTGCTTAAATGCTGAGCAATAATTTTAGCCAAGGCGAAAGCACCAAAAGAACAAAAATGAGTAATATCATGCTTATCTTCACTAAGGTTGGGATAATCTGCTTTACTTGTTTGTAAATAAAGCATGTGTGCTGCATCCCAGCCTAAATAATTCAATAACGCGGTTGACTCTTTGCCCAAATCAATCAGCGGAATATTTTTTTGGTGACTAACTTGCAACATAACTTTGCGGTAATCATCAAAGCAGATGCTAAAACGCTTTGTTTGGTCATTATATTTAAATTGCGCTGGCGGGGAGACTAAAATTGGAATTGCTTTTCTTGCCAATGCACTATCTATGTATTGCACTAAATATTCAGCGAATTTTTTCGGCGCAACATAGCGGTTAGGACGATACGACGTGGCATCGTTATCACCGAATTGGATTAGTAAATAATTCCCCGGGGCAATATCTTTTAAAATTGCCTCAAGTCTTGCCTCTAAGATAAATGACTTGGAGGACCTTGCTCCCATTGAGCGATTATCAACAAAAGCATTTTCCCATTCATAAATTGTCGCTTGCGGATAAAAAGATGACGGCTTTATTTTTACCGTCTTTCCCTTTAATTGGTGATACAGTTCTGCTCCCCAGCCTGATTGCGGATATTCTGTTAAAGAATACGTTTGTGCAGTAGAGTCAGAGGCAATATAAATACCTATTTTGGTGCTTGTTGGCTTTAACGCCTGTTGCTTTAACTTTAAATAATTCAAATAAACTGTTGCTGGATGCGCTTTTTGCGCATTATCAGGGCGATTATGAGTAATCAAGGATAAATCAAAAGTGGTCTGTGACAATGCAATTTCCAACTTCACCCTTACCTGCCCTGCAGCTGGAACCAATATGGTTTTTTCGTTAATTTTATTGATAACAATATCTACTTTCTGATCAACTTCTTCGTAATTTGCCACAGTTAAGAAAAGCTGATAGTTGGCATTAGCAACTTTAAGCACCAAATGTACTGTTTCAGCGTAAGTGTAATGCGGACAAGTTTTGACATCATCATTTAGCGCTGCGCCAATTTCATCCCACGATTTATTGGTCATTTTTAAGCCCTCTAAATCAGTCTTTACGGGATAATTATTAGTAATTTGAATAGATCTGGGATAATAAACCTGCTCGTGCCATCCTGCAGCGGGTTTAGGGTATTCACAACAATAATATTCCGGAATAGCAGTTAAACTTTTTTTCTCAAAATCAAGTACAATGTCTTTCATTTTCACCACTACTTTTTAATACTTCGCGTAATGTCCATAACTTTGTTATTTCCCCAACATCTTTCATACGGCATTCCGGTTAGATTCTCGACAACCGCCTTAGTATTAGGAGTGACGTCCTTTTTGGCGCCGCCATTTCTAAGCCGTTTAATCTCCTGCAGAATAATCTTATGATTTTCCACATTCAATTTACATATATAAGAAAAGGCTATGCCCAAAAGCAGCAGAACAATCGGGACAATGCAATATAAAATTAGCAGTGCCTTGACCGTGGTTGGCGCTTGTACTTTGGTACCGGCCTTAAAGCCGGTCATTTGTAAAATAATGCCGATGATTAAGGTAAAAAGTGAATCAAGAATAGTATCAATAGTAGTGTTTACACCGGCATATTCTCCTTCTCGCCTTTTGGCAGTGACAATTTCATCTACATCGGGCAAAAAAGTGAAGATATATTGCGAAGAATTGACCACGCCAGTAATCCCAAAGTTTAACGCTACCATGGCAATAATCCACCACATATTTAAATGTGCCGGTTTTAGAACGGCCAGCATGAAAATACCAATAAAGACAACGATTGCGCCCCAGGCACCCACACGGTATGAAAACATACCATTTGTTTTGGCCTGCAGCCACATGAAGAACACGAGAAAGATAATGCCAAAAAAGTAGCCTACACTCGTAGAAACAGCAACTTCTGTGGGGCTTAACAGTAAGACAAAGATAATGAAGTACGTATTAATGTCTCCCCGAATAGTCCGAAACAGTTCCTCACACTGCCACATTAACAAATACGTCCAATAAGATTTTATTCTGATAGCACTAATAAAATTCCAAAAAATATTAACCAGACGCTTCCACAAACTAATCTTTTTTTGTTCAAGCACTGTCGACTCATCAACCGGTCTTTCATAAACCGAATTGTAAAAAAGAATGAGCATCAATGTACCTACAATATCGTAGACTACAGCGGCAATTACAAAACTATTAACGTTATTTTGTCCACAAAGCTTGAATATCCAAGCAATAAATAAAGAAGCAAATATTCCGGAAGTAGCAGCTCCAGCCTGATTAAAACCTACTAGCTGTGCCCTTTGATCAGAGTCTTCCGACATTTCTGATGTCAAAGTTAACTGCGAAGTTGACAGCATCGGGGTAATAAGAAAATATAGCAAAAAGAAAATAAAATATAATGGTTGCGGCATCCCTGGAATCCACATAAAAATATAGGTCAAAGACTTTAACGGAATTCCTATTAAAAACATTGATTTTCTACGCCCATGTTTGCGCCCAAACTTTGTCTGATACAAACGGTCAGAGATATAGCCATAAATTGGGGTTAAGACAGCGCCAATGATCTTAGCAGACGTAAACATTAAAGTAACAACCACAATCGGAATTTTAAGAAAAGTCGTGTAGTAATACATCAACCATGTAGTCACCAGTGTGATCATTACATTAGACAATTGAAAAGCCGAAAAACCAATTTTGCGCCATAAAGGAATTTTGACTCCTTCACCACCTGTAGAAAGGTACTGGGTGTTTTTCTTTTCTTTACTCATAATTTGCCTCCTCATACCGAAAAAGCACTAATTAATTATTGATTTAACTAAACTTATAGTGTCATACATTAAGTACCCATCAGTTACAATACTAATAACATTATTATTTAAAATTGCAGCGGCAGGTAATTTTATCTGCCATAGATGATAACCGCCACTTTTCATGGCTGAACGGTAAGCGGCACGATCATTCGGGAAAACTTTAGTTGCTATTGTAGTACCATTTAAAGCGATTTTTACCGTGCAGCCATTATCATTTGTCATATCTTTTTGAGATGTCCCGGCAAAAGATAACTGCAATTCATAGTCCCGACCATCGAATTGCAGGGATTTTTTACTAAAGTGAATTTGCCATCGACCACGATCATTTTGCAAATAGTACCATTCTGCATCTTTTTCAATGTCGTAATCCCAGTTTGCAGGAACCAAATCAAGCCAGCTATAATTTCGCAGCTGCTCACTGAATTTCATCCCGGCTGTAGTATGAGTACACAGACCAATTTGCCAAATAGTTGTTGTTGTCCGCTTAATCTTTAACAAGCCCAGATCTAAATTGTGATCAGTAACTATTACCTCTTTTAAAAGATGTGTTGCCAAATCATCTGCATAATTTTCATAGACATATAGGAAATATTTGCCGGGTCTGATGTGAGCGATATTAAACTCACCCGCAGCATTCGTATCCGTATAGTACATAAAACCAGCCTTTTGCTGATTAAGCGGCACCTGATCCGCCCTGGTATCTGTCAGAATGACCGTACAGTTTTGATGACGATATTCTGAATAGATTTTGCCCTGTACCTGATAAAGAGTTTGGGCATAATCAGGGTCTTTAACCCAATCATAAGGCCAAGCCGTTTTTTCATGATCCGCTCTTTTTTTAGCATCGGCTAAGTCACCATTATTTAAATAAATGCACCAGGGGCCAAAAATTTTATTAAAATCAGGCTGGACTTCAAACACGCCCTTGCCGAAGTGCTCACTGACCATGTAATTGAGGACTATCGCATCATAATGAACCAGCAAATCTTGATTAAGAGGACCACAACCATAAGCACTTTTATCTGGTAAAATTAGCCAAAAACCTAATTTTTGACCAAATTGGCCCCACAAATCTGTCTTACCCAAATAGCCGGCATAATCATATTTTGAATAAATCATGCTGCTGTCATAAAGTGAGCCATCCGGCATGAGGTAAGTTTCATCTTGCAATTTTTGCCCCTGCATCATGTGCGCAGAAGTTGGTTGCAAACCAGTTCGTTCGCCGTTATAACTAATAGGAACTAAAGAACGATTTAAGCGGTAAACCGTGCGTAATTCATTAATCTTAAATTTGCGGTGCACGTTATTCCATGCTTTGACATAAGAATAGATTGCGGAATCGTTATTATTAATAATAATATGATATTCAATACCTAATTCGTTTGTATCATCAATATATGCAATATGTATTCGTGCGGCAGATTTCTCAATAATTTTTAGGGCCGACGGCTGCAAGTTAACAGTTTTTCCAGCCCGATGATAGTCACAATAAAAGCTATGGCTTTTATCGGGATCACCTGGCTCGCCCGCAAGATTGGTAAGCAGCTCCAACCCCTGATAAAGTAGATGCTTTACCTTGCCTTGCTCATCAAAAGATACTTGCAATTGACCATTATCAATTAAAGCTGCGCGTGAATTTTTGCCACTAATTTTTAACCGTAGATTCGCTTTCATTTTTAATTCACCTTTTTAAAAAAGACCAGATAAAGCACAAGCTCTACCTCGTCTTTAAAAGCAAATGATCAGCATGACCCAGACCTATAGGCGCAGCTGCTATAACCCAAATATGAATATTATTTATTTACTTTTTGCAAAACCAATTTTGCCATGCCTAGAATTCCTGCATCATTGCCTAAACTTGCTAGTTTAATAGTAATGTGATTTTGAGCGCTAAAATAAAGATACTTATCCACAGCTCGTTCAACTCTTGCTCTTAAAAATTCACCAGCAGCAGCTACGCCGCCACCAATAATAATTTCTTCCAGATTAAGAACGTTCGCGACATTTGCTAAAGCCAAGCCTAAATAATCACAAGCTTGATCCACCACGTTTAAGGCTAAAGGAGAGTTTTGCTTTGCCTGGTCAAAAATTTCTTTTGCTGTGATTGAGACTTCATCTTGTCCGCTCTCTTTTTGATAAAGACGTACTATTCCAGTGGCTGATGATACCGTTTCAAGGCAGCCGCGATTACCACAAGTACATTTAAACCCCTTTGGGTCAACGATAACATGTCCTAGTTCACCAGCAGCACCAGCAAACCCATGAACCAACTGATCATTTAATACAATTCCAGCTCCTACGCCAGTCCCTAACGTAACGTACATGAGGTTGTCTTTACTGGTGCTATCTTGCCACTTCTCGCCAATAGTTGCAGCATTGGCATCATTTTCTATTACAAGCGGTATATCCAAGCCTTTTTGCAGCAGTGCTAGGATATCCGTATCTTTATTCCAACCTAAATTGTTGCAGTCATAGACAGCTAAAGTATCGGGTCTCACCGATCCCGGAATACCCAGACCAACACCTAAAAGGTGCTCTGCACTACTTACTCGCCGTTTTATTTCCTGAACAATTTCTGCCATAACGGTTTCTGGTGCAGTTTTTGCAGGAGTAGCTATAGACCATTGCTTTTTTATGTGACCGGTTCTAGTAACCAAGCCGAACTTAATCGTTGTTCCTCCAAAATCAATGCCAATTACAACATCTTCCATATTTATCGCCGCTACTTACTAAAATTTTAATTTGTTAAACCACCAATTTTTAAATAGCTGGCAGTATTAGTCGGCACTTCTTCATTATCAACAGTTAATTTTTCTGGTCTTACTTTGAAGTGTCGCCCGTCAGCTACTACTGCTCTTTTTACATCGTCTACCTTAAAACGTTGAAGTAAATCAGCGCTGGAGGGTAGCTTACCGTTTACTGTAAAACAAGTAATAAAAACAAAGTGGTTCGTGCCGTTACTAATAAATTCACGATCCGTTTCGGGACCAAACTTAGTTTTTACGATCGGATTTGAAAAGTGAATAAAGCAAGCAGCATTGCCTTTACGAAAGGCTAACCAATTTTCACCAGCTAATTCTTCATCAAACTCCCAAAATGGATAATAGATATGAATAAAAGGTAAGTCATCCCTAGTTAAATTATAAGTCATAAACATGTAATTTTTATACTGATTGATTTGAGGTTCTCTATTATTACCTGCCCAGTAACTTGGTTTATGATCACCGCTGTACTTACGCTCACCAGGGTTTGTAATCCAGACGTTTGTAATCATGTCTTTCAAAGCAATATTCATATTGTGCTGCTGCACTCCGTGCTGACCAACTTGGTAGTTAATCACGCTAGCCATTGCGTATGCGGGAGTTTTATAGATATATGAATGAGCCTGATTAATCCCTTGAAGATACTCAAATTTATATGGTTTAGTCGGAATAAAGTACTTTTTGAGGTTACTTTGTGGTACGTAATCCGAGAGTGAAAACGGGGCAGCATCTCTTAAGGCATCATTAAAACAGCCGATATTAAACGCGACTTTAGCTAAACTGGCAATTTCACTGAGAGAGATGTTTTTTAAATTGTGTTCATAAACGCGACCATAAGTTGAGGCATAATTTTTACCAAATGAGTTGATCGCAATGATTTGAAAACAAAAATCCAGTCCTTTTTGCGCTAGATTTCTGATACTTTCATCCGGTGCCGCATTGTATAAACTGAACAGTCCAATCAAATCAATTGGCATGTAAGTTAACGAATTCCATTCAGCCAGACCATACTTGAAAAACTCATCAAACCAGTCTTCAATTTGCTTTTTACCCAGTTCATATTGTTCTTTACCTTTATGACCACTGACTGTGAATTGTTCACTCGGATACAGATAACCAGCAAAATAACGTGCAATATGGAATAAGAATGCGTGATTTTCACTGAAATACCACATGACGTCATTGCCCGGCTCATCTATCCAGTATCTGAACTTTAGTGCTGTTTCCTTAAGCGTCTGCTTAATTTCTGGGGACATCTTGTCCGGATACTTAATCATAAAGCTTAACAAAGGCGCCAAAATAAAGTCGGAACAATCCCCATGATTATTGACTAAATTAAGTGCACTTTCTAATTCAAAAGGCAGTTTATGCCCTTTTTCATAAGTAAGTGGCTTATTCAGATACATCTTTGCCATAGCAACATTAATATCATCAAGATTTTGCCTAGCATAATATTCTAAAGCTTGTCTTTTACGTTCTGCCAGCGTTTTACCAGTAATCACATTTTCATAGTTTTTAGTATTATAAACTGTTAACGTAATAATTCTGGTAACCCACGAACCATCGGGCAACTTAACTCCAAATTCAACATTGGTTAAGGAAGCAAATTGAAAATCATACGTGTTGCCCATTACATATTCATGTGCACCTGGCGTAATTGTTACTTTGCGCTCATCCTGCTTGAATTCAGTAATATTGCCGCTTTGCATATCACTATACGGATCTTCAGCAGGTGGATTAAACCTAATTCTTAGAGCAGTATCTACTGGTGAATCTACAAAAAACTTTATGTCGCCTTGAGCGTAATAATCCTTCAAGAAATGAATAGATGCCAGTAAATGTTGTGCATGTTCAAGAGCAGCAGCATCTTTAACCGGAATATGACCATGGAGCTTTTTAGTGCCTAAATTGACCAGAGAAAAGATAAAATCAGCGTCTCTTTCAGCTAAATCATCAAAATAAACAACTATTTCATTAGTACCCTGTGCTAAAGACAATTCGCAGTTCTTAGCCTTAGTTGTATTCCGCGTATAATTTTTATAAGTTACTTCCAACTTATCATTAACCCATATTTTCATGCCGCCAGGTGTTGACATTTGGAATGGAACTTTAGCATCTTCATCCATATCAATATAAGTTTTAGCCCAACATCTTAAGATTGTCGGTACCGGAACTTCAGTAGATAAAGTAATAAAGTCATCCTCAAAGCCGGAATACACTTTAGTATATTTGATATTCTTAGCTAAATCTTGGTGGTCAATTACTTTATGAGTTAAAAAATAAGCTCTTCCCGGATACTCATTATCAATGCCTTTCATTTCATACTCATAAGGGCTAGGCCTAAGCCCACTGCGAAATTTTCGTGGTGGAACTGTAGTTTGGCGCTCATAGGTAATTGGTGAAAGTAGAAAATTAGTTAAAGATTCATTTTGTGAAACCGTAAATTTCTTAGAATCCATTTAAATATTTCTCCTAACCTTTTTATTTTTTGTGACCGCTTCCATGTTTTTAATTTAGCATAGTAATTTTGGCAAAACAACTTTATTCACAGATAGTAAAACTAGACCGCTTTTAAAAAATAGTTATTTTATGGCTAAATTATTAGGCTTTTTTGTTATGTTTAGGTCTAGACCATTTTCGCAAAAATGTTTTAAATAAAATATATAAAACCAGTTTAAGTATACTAAATTGCTATCCACAGCCAGCTTATTTTACAAAAAACTTTTTAAAAACTTCTGGTTTTTTGAACAAAATATGTTTACAATTTTCAGTGGAACCGCTTCCTAATAGTTTAATAGATTCGATTTATAATAGATTTAGGGGTAAGAATGTAAAATGAATAAATTTTCAAAACGAATTTATACTAAGCGGAAAGTCACTCTTTGGACTGCTATCTGTTATGGTTTAACTGATTTCAGTAGTGGTGGGGCGCAAGCCGTTCAGTCAGCATGGATGCTCTACTTCTTCACATCATTCTGCAATTTATCTGCTACACAAGGTGCTTCAATTATTGCTATTGGTAGTTGGGTAACTGCAGTTTTTGGTTTGGTTGCTGGTGGTATTACCGACAACTTTTATCACACTAAACTAGGAAAAATATTTGGCAGACGCCATTTCTTTTTAATCTTTGGTTCACCATTAATTCTTTCCTACATTTGCCTGTGGTTCGGCGGTTTGAACTACTGGTACTACTTCTTTGTTTATCTAGCATTTTTGCTGATCCAACAAATGATTACTGTACCTTATTCAACTCTGCCAAACGAAATGACTACCGACTTTAATGAACGTACGTTACTTTCTACTACCAGGTTGGTCTTTGCCGCATTTTCAAACTTCTTTGCCAACTTCATTCCCGCACAACTCTTTAAGGTGTTTGGGCAACACAGCGCTATGGCGTTGACTCTTAACGCTGTCTTCTTTGGTGTAGTCTACTTGCTCGGCCTCTGGCTGACAGCATTTAATACTTGGGAAATGCCTGTTGACCAAGTCGAAAATGTGGCTGACAAAGAGGCTGAAGAAAACAAACAAAAAAAGCATCAAAAAGTTCACGGTTCTTTCTGGAAGATATTGGGAAGACAACTATTGGATTATCTTCGCGTATTCCGGGTTAAATCATATACTCAGCAAATTTTGATTTACCTGCTGTCATTCACCGGCTTTGATGTTATGAGCATGGTCTGGACATATTATGTTATTTTCTGTCTGCACGGCAGCGCCTCAACTGCCGGTTACATCATGTCATTTGCCGGTTTCGGTTTTATTGGTACTTTAATTGGTGGCTGGGCTGTTGTTAAATTCGGTCCTAGAAAAATTTATGGCGTAACTTTAACAATTGACTTGGCTACATTTATCATTCTTTATGCTCTAGGAAAACTGCAACCCAAGAACACATTCGTATTATTATTTATCATTATGATGCTCTTCATAATTTCCAGAGCCATTGACTGGTTCCTCCCTTGGAACATGTACCCATTTATGCCAGACCTAGGCGAACTGCTCACTGGCGAAAACAAGGCCGGTACTTTCCAAGCAGTCGTTAGTTTTGTCCGTGGTTTAACTTCAGGACTATCCGGTATATTTGTTGGTATGTATCTTGATAACAACGGCTTTGCCAAAAATGCAGCAACTCAGCCAATTGCTACTCAAAATGCAATTTTAAATGTCATTTTGTTTGGCTCTGGTATATTGATTTTCTTAGCATTACTCATCTCATTTGGTTACAAGCTAAACAAGAAGAGCCATACCATAATAATCAACGAAATTGCCAGACTTCGTGCCGGCGGTTCTAAAGCTGATGCTACTGATGAAGTAAAGCGCACCACTAAAGACATTATTGGTGTTGATTACGATAAAGTTTGGCCAGAAGCTAAAAATTCAAATAACTAAATTTTAATGATTTAAGAGATCGGAAAAACTTTTTCCGTCTCTTATTTTTTATAAAAATAGAGAAAGTGTTAACAAAATGACGGCAAAAATTAAAAACCCTACTTTAGATTGGCTCAGCGATCCGCAAGTTTTTCAAATTAATCGCCTGCCAGCACACGCGGATTTTGCCTTTTATCAAAATCAAGCAGAATTTCAGAGTAAAAAAACCAGTTTAAAGCAAAGTTTAAATGGCACTTGGAAAGTGCAAGTTGCTCAAAATCTATCTACTGCACCATTAAATTTTTACAAGAATGATTTTAATGATAGTGGCTTTTCATACGTTAAAGTCCCTGGACAATTAGAATTACAAGGATTTAATCATCCTAAATATGTTAATACGCAATATCCGTGGGATGGACATGAGCAGCTGGTGCCTCCCGCTATTCCGCAAAAATTCAATCCGGTCGCAAGCTATGTAAAGAGATTTGAACTCAAGGACAATCTGAAAAATAAAAAAGTTTTTCTCTCTTTTCAAGGTGTCCAAACAGCTTTCTATGTCTGGTTGAACGGTCATTTTGTGGGCTATAGTGAGGATTCATTTACTCCCAGTGAGTTTGATATTAGTGATTATTTACTATCTGGTACCAATCGCTTGGCAGTGGCAGTATTCAAATATTCCAGTGCCAGCTGGCTAGAAGACCAAGATATGATTAGATTGTCTGGGATATTCCGTGACGTCTACCTTTACGCCGTACCCGCTACCTATATCAAGGACCTGCATTATCAGCCTGTTCTTAACGCCGACTTTTCAGAAGGCAAGGTTAGTGTTACTGCTGAAGTTGAAAATAAAAATGAACAAATCAAGTTTCGCTTTGAATTATTCGCTCCCGACAAGCATAAAGTGCTAGAGCAGACTTTATCTGATAAAGAACTAGCCCAAGCAGTATTTAAGGTAGTTCACCCTCAGTTATGGAGTGCAGAAGAACCTAACTTATACAATGCTGTTCTTAGCATTTTTAATCAGGAAAATCTTGTTGAAATCACATCTACTCAAATTGGTTTTAGAAGATTTGAAAAAAAGAACGGCATTATGTTGTTAAACGGAAAAAGGATTGTCTTTAAGGGCATTGACCGCCACGAGTTTGATTACCGCTTTGGACACAGCGTCACTAAAGAAGATATGATATTCGACGTTAAGTTTATGAAACAGCATAACATTAATGCCGTCAGGACTTCCCACTATCCTAACCATCCTTTCTGGTATAAGCTTTGCGACCAATATGGTATCTATATGATTGATGAAGTTAACTTAGAAACCCATGGCTGCTGGTTACAAATTGATGCTTTAGGAAAATCTTGGAATATTCCCGGCGATCATCCTGAATGGCTCCCAGCAATTATTGATCGGGACAATTCTATGTTTCAGCGGGATAAAAATCATCCGGCAATCCTAATTTGGTCTTTGGGAAACGAATCATACACAGGTAAAGATTTAGTCGCAAGTGCCAACTGGTTTCATCAGCATGACCAATCAAGATTAGTTCACTATGAAGGCTTCTTTAGGGGCGGCGCAAACCAGAAGTATTCTGACATGGATACTCACATGTACTGGAAACCCCAAGATATTATTAATCAATTGGAGAAACACACTGACCGGCCCTTTATTCAATGCGAATACATGCATTCAATGGGTAACTCGACTGGTGGTATGAAATTAGATACAGAACTTGCAGACAAGTACCCTAACTACCAAGGGGCGTTTATCTGGGACTTTATTGACCAAGGTCTTTTAACAAACGATCCGCGTGGGCAGAAATGTATTTCGTACGGCGGTGATTGGACAGATCGACCAAGCGACTATGAATTTTGTGGCGATGGCATTCTGCTGGCTGATCGGACCCCTTCTCCTAAAGCGGCTGAGGTTAAACAAGACTATTCCAATATCAAAATTAGAATTGATCAGGACGGTTTTACTATTAAAAACAAAAATTTGTTTATTAATACTGCTAATTTAATTTTTACTGCCAAAGTACTAAAAGACGGCAAGCTTTTAAAAGAACAAGACTTTAACCTAGTTGTCGAACCAGGAAAGAGTTTGCAGCAGTCTTTGCCGTGGTCAACTGGTACCCAACCCGGAGAATATGTTGCAGAAGTTGCGGCTAAACTTAAAAATGATACTCTGTGGGCGCCAAAGAATTATGAAATCTGCTTTGCCCAAAAGTTAATCAAGTCTATTAACAAACCAGCAGCCCAAAAAAGCAAACTTAATTTGATTAACGGCAGTACCAACATTGGTGTCAGCGGAGAACACTTTAGCTTACAACTATCAAAGGCCAAAGGCGGTTTGAGTTCCTATAAATATGACGGACAAGAATACATTTCCGAAATTCCCAAGTCCAGTTATTGGCGCGCATTAACCAATAATGACGATGGCTACAATGGTGGCTTTGAACTTGGTATGTGGTCTATTGCCGGCAAATATCAAAAATTAATTGATAGTGACATTGCACAAACTGAGACAACAGTTACGATGAGCTTTAAATATCAATTGGCTCTGCCCGAAAAAGTGTTTAATACCATCACTTATACGGTAACTCAAGACGGGGCGGTAACAGTTACTCTTTCTTATCCGGGACACAAAAATTTGCCTAATATTCCTGCTATCGGAGTGGATTTCAAGTTACCGTTACAATTTAACCATTACGAATTTTACGGTTTGGGACCAGATGAAAATTATAGTGATCGTAATAATGGTGTTAAACTTGGAATTTTTAAAGGTAATGCTCAAGATAATTTCACCCCGTATCTAGTACCGCAAGAAGCGGGAAATCATGGTGCAACACGCTGGCTCAAAGTGTACGACAACAATGGCCGAGGGTTAAAATTTACTGCACTCAATAAACCATTCGAACAAAGCGTTCTGCCTTACAGTGAATATGAAATTCAAAATGCATTCCATCATTATGAGTTGTCTCAACCATACTGCACGAGGGTCAGAATTCTGGCTAAACAAATGGGTGTTGGCGGGGATGACTCCTGGGGCGCACCGGTTCACGCACAATACCAAATTAAGGCTGATAGCCCAATTACATTAACTTTTAAGTTCCAAGGTTTCAGTGACAGCCACTAAATATTTGAACTTAATAATTTTGGTTTTACATAAAAAAACAAAAACTTATTTTCTATCGTAAGAAAATAAGTTTTTTTATGATGTCATATCTTAAACATAATCATTAAAGTCGATTACAGTATCATACCGCTTTAATTCTGCCGGTTCATAGTGATGAATAACCTCAATGAAAGTGAAGTCTGAAGCAAACAAGTAATCATGAATTGCTTGAGAAGTTGCCTTATCTAATGAGGCATTGACTTCGTCTAGTAATAAAATTGGTCGTTTGGCTAAGATAGCCCTTGCCAGTTCAATTCGGGCTAATTGCCCACCGGATAATTGATCCGCATTATCACCTAATTGGTAGTCAAAACCTTTTTCTTTAACCAGCTGTCCCAGTTCTAAATGTTCACACACGTCCGTAACTTTTTCTCGCGGGATGTCCGCACCTAACGTAAGGTTAAACCATAATGAGTCGGCAAAGATAACCGCGCTTTGGCTTGAATATGCAAACAAATTAGTAAAAGTACCAGGTTTAACGGCTTTTTGATTAAGCAACTCTTCTTGTGCCTGACCATAATCGCCATACATTAAATATTGGAGCATGGTGGATTTACCAGAGCCGGACGGTCCAATGACCGCAACTTTTTGTCCTTTTGCAACTGCAAAATTAATTTGACTAGCTAATTCTTTACCCTGACGCTTTAAAGTTAGATCTTTTATTTCTAATTGCTTAAAGTCGTCAGTGGCAACACTGCTTTGCGGTTTTTGCTCACCTTTAGCAATAAACTGCTTGATCTTGTTAACGATACCCTTAGTGGTAGATAAATTGTTTCGTTCATTTAAAATTTGCAGGATAGGATTAACAAAAGAGTTAGAAAGCTGGGTGATGGCAAATAATGCTCCTAGTGTAATTTGACCATTGACTACCAGTAATGTTCCAAAAGCAAATGGTAGTAAAAAGGCACTGGCAATCGCGATAATATTAAGGTAGGTATTAGTATTATTATTCAGCACATTCATTTTGGCCAGTTTTTCTTCCAATCGTTCAACGGCACTCTTATTTTGCTTAACAGCATTGTCTTGCTCGCCGTATAAATTAAAAGTACTGGTGCCAGCTAAAATGTTTTTGGTTTGGCTGACATACTTGTCGTTGGCCTTAGTCCAATCACCTGAAGCCTTTTGAATTGGTTTTTGAAAAAAGTTAGACACAATTGTAGGGATCGCTGAGCCCACGAAATAAATCAAGGTAACAAACCAGTTTAAATATAAAGCATAACCCAGCGCCAAAATAACGGTATAAGCATAGATCAGAATTTCAATTTCAGCTTCATAACGATTAGTTTCTAATAACTTAAAGTCGTTAGTTAAAAAACCTAAATTAGCACTATCTTCTTCTTTATTTTGCAGCATCCCTTTTAACACTTTAGTTCTGAGCTTAGTGTTAATCTGCTTAACTGCATCGGTTTTTAAGTAATTAAATAGTAAGCCTGAAATTAAGATTATAGTCAGCGCTACTATGATCTGCGTTACTAAAGAAGGTAAAGCTGAAAATTGTCTCTTAGTTGCCATATTGATCAAATTACTAAGCATATAAGCAGCAAAGATATTTAAAGTACTGTATATCAAACCGAAAACATTGAGCCAAAAGAATTTTAAATGTGAATAGTTATGGTAAATCATTATTTTTCTCCCTCAGTTTTGTTAATAATTTTTTCATTCATAAAGATGATAAATTAATTAAACTTGAGAAGAGCCGTGATTACAATACTATTTGACTAAGAGGTCACTATCAGGAAAGCAAGTGGAAAAAATATTGTACCAAAATACAATGCCTTTTTTGCTGTTTTTAATTTCTAAATTCATTAGTAATACCTATAATTATCTCAATTAAAAATAGTATGTTCCACAATATAATTAAGGTACAGCATACAGTAGTCAAAACAAGTACCAAATCCGTAAAGCCTTGATTTTCATACATGAACGCCGCCCCAATTAGAAAAACCAGGCTCAAAATATAAATTAACCAGCTAGCTATTTTATACATTTGGTGATCAGTTTTCACTATAATAAACTCATCACGCTCATCTTCATCATCGATCTCTGCATCCTCAGTTTTAGCCTTATAAAAAAGATAAACAGCAACACTAATATCAAAAACTGCATAAATAATATTTTTCGGTATACTGTTTTGCCTTTGGTGCTGCAGAACTGCTAAACTGATCAGTACCAACTCAAGAAGTGCTAATAATACAAAAAAAACACGCTGCGCAATAATATTTGATCTTCCTTTTCTTATTCTTCTTCATCTTTTAAGTACTCCTCTAAACAAAACAAGGTTTCAATATCAGTTCTAAAAACTTGCGCTAGTTTATACGCCAAGATAAGTGAGGGCTTATATTTCCCCTTTTCTACTGAGATAATCGTTCGTTCAGTGACACCCACTTTAAGAGCGAGTTCACGCTGCGTTAAGTGCAGCTTTTTCCTATTTTCCTTAACTAAATTTTTGATAATCTCACCTTCTTAACAATATGAAGTTAGCTTCATGTAGTTAACTTCATATTTTATTACAGTAAAAGAAAAAAGCCAAGCAAAAACTTGGTTTTTAATTATTAATAATTATAGTAATTATTTATTTACCTGATTTATCAATCTGTGATCTCGGAAATAGGAAATGAGGTTCTGAGCAGCCTCAGCAGTAACAGACGTGCGCGCTTCTTGGGTTCCTGCACCAGCGTGCGGTGACAAAACTACATTGTCTAAAGCACGCAAAGCTGATGGTACTTCCGGTTCAGTTTCATAAACGTCTAAGCCTGCCCCGGCAATATCTCCGTTTTGCAATGCGGCAATCAAATCAGTTTGTTTAATCAATTTGCCCCGAGCAGCATTGATGATATATGCTGTCTTTTTCATTTGCTGGAAAACTTGTTTATTGAAAACGCCAGTTGTAGCAGGTGTTGCAGGAGCATGTAAGGTTATTACATCTGCTGTTTTGACTAGAGTAGCAAAATCGACATAATTAACTTTCATTTTTGCTTCTTTTTCAGAACTTAACTGGTGCCTATTATGGTAAATGACTTTCATGCCAAAGACTTGCGCGTATTTTGCTACCTGAGAGCCAATGCGTCCCATACCATAGATGCCAAGCGTTTTTCCTTGAAGTCCCGTACCCATATTTTCTGGTTTGGAAACACTAACCCATTTCCCTTCACGAATGGTTTTATCATAAAAATGCAAACGCCGAACAGTTGCTAGAATTAGGGCAAAAGTCATTTCGGCAGTAGGAATCAGAACGCTTTGGGGACAATTAGTCACCACGATCTTTTTCTGTTTAGCATATTCAATATCTATGTGGTCAAAGCCAACACCAATAGCAGTAATAATTTTTAAATTGATGCCCGCATCAATCAGTTCCCGATCGCCTTGCAACCCCATAAGTACGAGCCCATCATATTCTGGTAAATGAGCTAAAGCCCAATCTCTGCCAGCTTTTTCTGGCTTACAGTCTACGGTAAAATTCTTTCTTAACTCAGCTAAACCAGCTTCTGGGACAACACCCGTTACCAAAATTTTTATCTTACTCATTTTCTAACCCTCCGTTTCTTAACAGCGTGAGTCTTCTATTTGTTTTCAGGTGAACGCATTTTAGTTTTCAGTATTTTAACGCCTTAACTCATTATTAATATAAAAGTTAATTATACTTTAGTAATAACTTACATGCAAAATACCCAGTAAACTTTAAGTGTACCGGGTATTCTACTTCTTTAGGTTCTTTTGCGTGCTCAACTTTTGTAAAAATAATTACTGGATTAGCAATAGCCAATTTAGCAGTGCTTTGCCAAAAATAGTCATTTTCATTTGCTTCTTCATCAAAGTAGATGTTACTTTTTACAGTTATTGCCCCCAAAAAGTTATTGGTGCAGGAGAAAATGTCAATTGTCTTTGCAGATCGCCTACTCAGTTTGCCCAATCTTAGTCGCACAAGTTTATTTATGTCTTATTTATTTCTGGTCAATCGTAAAATTACACTGACCGCCGTTATCGCAATAGCAGCTACAATTAGCCAGCCAAGAGCATTTTGCGGTCTATTATGTGTTATAACCGGTCCCATGCTCCACAACTGATTGTTAGCAACAGCCACAACAAAA